>CAZFJT010000123.1:3931-7830 GCA_964519135.1 uncultured Syntrophales bacterium
TTTGTAGTGATACAACACCTTGAGAGGGGAAGAGACAGCCTGCTTCAGGAGTTGATCGCCAAGCAAACTGCCATGCATGTGAGTGAAGTGTCTGACGGTGCTGCTGTTGAACCTGATAAAGTTTATGTGATCCCTCCAGACAGGGACATGGCAATCAAGGAAGGCAGACTGATACTAACCGAGCCTTTTGCCCATGACGGCGCCAGACAGCCCATAGACTTCTTCTTTAGATCTCTTGCTGAAGATCAAGGGGACAATTGCGTCTGTGTTGTTCTCTCAGGAACCGGGACTGACGGAACCCTGGGGTTGAAATCCATTAAAGCGCAAAATGGCTTGTGTATGGTTCAGGACCCGGATTTAGCCCAGCACCCGGGGATGCCCCAAAGCGCTGTAGATACAGGACTCGTGGACTGCGTGGAATCGCCGGAACGCTTGGCTGAAATGCTCACTCGATATTCCAGTCACGGATCTTCTCATGCTTCTTTTCAATCAACCCAGTCTATTACAGGTGAGACTGACGAGCTTCAAAGGGTTTTTTATTTGCTTCGCTCACACACTGGGTACGATTTCTCTTTTTATAAACATCAGACCATATCCAGGCGGATTGCACGCCGAATGATGATGCATGAGCTTGCCTATCTAAAGGACTATGTTCGTTACCTGAAGACTCATCCAAACGAAGTGGAAAAACTATTTCTTGAACTGCTCATTGGGGTTACCAGTTTTTTTCGGGATCCAGAGGGATTTGATTCCTTGCAGAATAAGGCTCTCAAGGAGCTGCTCAATCGAGAGCGAGCGCCCGCTCCCCTTAGAATCTGGGCGCCTGGTTGTTCCACAGGGGAGGAAACATTTACGGTGGCAATGATCATTCAACAGATGAGCAAGGACTCAGGACAAAAACCGTCAGTGCAGATATTCGGGACAGACCTGAACGAGAGGTCGATAAATACGGCTCGCAAAGCACGGTATCCAGTCAGTATCGCCGCTGATGTTCCAGACGCGTATTTGGAACAATGTTTCGCCAGAGTTGACTCAACCTACATCATAAAGCGCAACATACGGGATATGGTCGTATTCTCACAGCACAATGTAATTGAGGATCCCCCTTTCTCCAATTTGGATCTGATTATTTGTAGAAACTTGCTTATATATATGGCGCCTGAGCTTCAGACGGAAATTTTAAGGCTCTTTCATTACGCATTGAGAGAGGATGGCTACTTGTTTCTGGGTCCTTCTGAAAGTGTCGAGGATAATTCCCACCTCTTCAAGACCATTGATTCGCACTGGAGAATTTACAAGCGACTCCCCAAAAGTCCAGGCGTGGACCGAGGAAAGGACATCGTATTTCCGCTTATCTCCGCAAGAGCCAATCGGAACTTTTTCCAGAATCAAGGGCGGAACCGTCCCGGAAAGAGTTACAAGGACCTTATCGAGCAGTGGCTCATGGAAATCTACGCTCCCCCTTGTGTCCTAATAGATGACAACTGCGAGATACTATACTTTATAGGTGATACAAGTAAGTATCTCAAGCCACAATCAGGTGAGCCTAAATTCGATCTTCTCAGTATGGCGAGCAACGAGCTGAAAATGGCTCTCACTTCCGCTGTTTCAAAGGCCCTTTCCGGACGCAAACCTATAACATACCCAAACGTGAATGTGGGCGAGAAACAATCCAGCGAACGTATTAGCGTGCGTATCGAACCCATTGACAAGCCCTGGCTTACTGACGATCTTTTTGTGGTTGCCTTCGAAACTGCGCAGGCTCGGGAAAAGTCAGCGGATGAGGACCGGTCGACCGCATCATTCTCGCAAGAGGCGCAATGGAGAATCAATGATCTTGAACTGGACCTAAGCGCGACGCGAGAGTTTCTGAGGACTACCGTTGAAGAGCTGGAGATTTCAAATCAACAGCTACGATCGACCAATCAGGAGCTTCAATCTTCCAACGAACAGCTTCAGACATCCAAGCAGGAGCTTGAGGCGTTGAATCGGAAGCTTACAAGATCCAATTCCGAGCTTAAACTGAAGATGGGTGAGCTGTCTCAAGCGGACAATGATATGACCAATATCATTGTGAACACTGATATCGGTGTAATATTCCTGGATAAGCGTCTTAATGTAAAACGGTTCACACCTGCCGCGAAAAGGACGCTCAATCTCATAGACACTGATGTGGGAAGACCACTAACCCACATAGCGTCGAATCTCCGCTATCCTGATTTTAAAGCGGATTTGGAACATGTCCTCGCTTCCCTTGAGGTAATTGAAAAGCAAGTGAAGGATGTAAACGATTCATGGTTTCACATAAGACTCGCGCCATACATGACCAAGGACAAATCTTTTGATGGTGTGGTGGTCAGCTTCGTTGACATTACGGCTTCCAAGAACCTGGAGATCGAGCTTAGTGATCGTGAGGAGCGACTATCACTTGCTCTTGCGGGTGGTGACATGGGGCTGTGGGACCATGACATGGAGACGAATGAGGTTCACTTTAACAAGCAATGGGGAGAAATGTTGGGATACTCCCTTGATGAGATCGCCCCGGACTACGATGAATGGCTGTCACGGATACACCCTGATGACAAGGCGGTTGTAATGGAGCTATTGAACCGTCACCTGGAGAAGGAAACCGAAACTTTTGAAGCAGAGCACAGATTGAGAACAAAACAAGGGGAATGGAAATGGGTTCTGACCAGGGGAAAGGTTACTGAGCGCTCTGATAAAGGTGAACCTGTGCGCATGGTTGGAATTCATATGGATATCAGCCGTTTAAAGGAAGCTGAAGAACTCCAGCTCAGGACCATTGCAAAAATAGATGATCTCATATTTATACTGGACGGACTATTCGGCTCGTCTCCCCATAATGTAATACTTGTGGATTTGTCGGGTATATGCCTGTTCGCAAATAACGCGGCTTTGGAAAATCTTGACATCAAAGGCGCAAAGCTTGTGGGTAGCCAGGTGAATGATTTTGCAGATCAAGTGGAGCTTTTCGAAGATTTTGACCGGACCATTGCAAATACGATTGCAAACACAGACCATGAACAGGGGAAAACGCTAATCTTGACGCCATCTGGCAAAAGGATTGAGGCGGAATACGCTCTTTTGCCTGTAAAGGATAAACAGGCCAAGGCCGCGGCGATTCTGGTCAGCTTCCAACTACCCGGGGAAGAGGCTACTGGCGCTTCGTCTCATCCGTTCGCAGAATTACTGGACAATTGTGTGGAAAAATCAGGGACAGTTTTGTGGCTGACCGACCGGAACGATCCCAGGCGTGTGGTGTATGTATCAAAGGAATTCGAGTCCATATGGGATAGGCCTCCAGAGCAAGTTACGGACATCAGGGACGGTCATTTGAGGTACGCGCACAAAGACGATTATGAGGTAGTGGAGAGAGCCTATCAGGACTTTATTGAAGGCAAGCAAAACTTTGACATAAAATACAGGATCATCAGAAGAGATGGGGCAATACGATGGATATGGGACAGGGCCTTTTCTATGGATAATCAGAAATCAGGCGCTATTTATGCGGGTCTGGCCATTGATGTGACCACTATAGTTGATTCAGGAGAAGGCGGATAACCGGTAGCGCATGCAAATCATTATGCTGTTACAGGGAATAATAATAACCCGGAAAGCGCTTATCGATAATCTTGATGTTATCCAAGGGGAGGACATAAACAAAAAAAGCGCGCTTGAGGGCTGCAAATTTCCATATCAGCTTCACCCCATTGCCTTACAGGAACTTATGTGTATATTGTGCGCTGTGCCGCATGACATGAATTGAGGCCACATTAGAGCCGTATCATTACCACAGCCAGGAGAAAGGCGTGACCGGCGAAAAAACCAGCGAGAGCAAAGTGTTTGCCAATTTAAGGGAGCGGGCCCTTGAGGAACTG
>CAZFJT010000124.1:0-7823 GCA_964519135.1 uncultured Syntrophales bacterium
GCTCGTTGGGCTCATAACCCAAAGGTCGGAGGTTCAAATCCTCCCCCCGCTACCAGGCAAACCATAGATTTTATTGATATAGGGCCCTCAGATTCGGACGCGGAGGCAGCGTGATTCCTGGGGGCCTTTTCGCGTCTATGGGAATATCATAACTTATGGACATTTTATTACTTCCAATTAACGAACTCATCCACACTGAATCCCGCATCTTCAGGTTCCTGATCCATCACTATTTCAAAAGAGTAATATCCCGTCATAATCTCCGGATAGTTTTGACCACCTTTTAAAGCCTATTAACCGCTTTTGCTCCAATGTCTTTTCTGTAATGCGCGCCATCCCAGGTGATCTTTTCCACTGCTGAATAGGCTTTTTTTATTGCGTTATCCACTCCAATGGCCTTTGTTGTCACTCCAAGAACCCTGCCACCGGATGTTACAAAATTTCCGTCCATTATGGTCGTTCCCGCGTGGAAGACCTTTACTCCATCTATCGCGTTGGCCTCGGGTATACCGGTGATCACCTTTCCCTTTTGATACGCGCCCGGATAACCCCCAGAGGCCATGACCACACATACTGAATCTTCCTGGGCCCACTCTATGGTCATCTTATCCAATCCGCCATCTATTGCCGCGATCATCAAGGGAGCAATGTCTGAATTCATTCTGTACAATAGCGGCTGGGCCTCTGGATCTCCCATGCGCACATTGAATTCAAGGACCTTGGGCTTACCGTCTTTTATCATAAGACCCGCGTATAAAAATCCCAGGTACGGGGTTCCCATCTCAGCCATTGCCTCAACCACTGGAACCATTATTTCATCCATGATGATTGTATGAAGCCTATCATTAACCACAGGCGCGGGAGAATACGCGCCCATTCCCCCTGTATTGGGCCCCTGATCATTATCAAAGACCGGCTTGTGATCCTGGGAGCTGGCCAAAGGCAAGACTGTCTTGCCGTCTGAGAAAGCGATGAATGAGGCCTCTTCACCTTCCAGGCATTCCTCTATAATCACCCTGTCCCCGGCCGATCCGAACGCCTTTTTAACCATTATGGATTCCAGGGTGTTCTCAGCTTCGTTCCGGTCATTGCAAATGATGACCCCTTTACCCGCGGCAAGGCCATCCGCCTTTACAACCATGGGATACGACCATGTATCCAGATCGGCCTTTGCTGCGCTGAAATCCTCGAAGGCCCTATAATCAGCCGTGGGAACCGATCGTTTTGCCATGACTTCCTTTGCGAAGGTCTTACTGCCTTCAAGGGCCGCTGCCTTTTGGGACGGCCCAAAGACCTTTACCCCTACAGCTTGCAGGGCTTCGGTGATTCCTTGAGTCAGCGGCGCTTCAGGGCCGATAATCGCAAGATCAATGGACTCGTGGCTTGCAAAGTCACATATTTCCTGTATTGCGCTTATCCCGACCACTCTGCACTTGGGCTCATCCTGTATACCCACATTGCCCGGGGTAACTATTACTTCTGTGACAAGCTCCGAAAGGCCGATTTTCCAAGCCAAAGCGTGTTCCCTGCCCCCTGACCCAACTATCAGAACCTTCATTTCACTTTTCCCCTTGACCTTTGTTCGCCCAAAGCCCGCGCTTGGCCCTTTTAGCTTCCTGTTCCAACTCGATGAATGTTCTCACGTCCAGGGCGTTTTCATCCCTGTCAACCTTGGCCAGCCCTTGCCTGATCATCCTCGCGGTCATGTCCTCACCGGATATTAGGACAAAACCCGCCTGGTTGTTATCATCCATTTGCTTTATTGGCTTGAATCTGATCCATTGATTCAGGAGCTCATCAGTTAAATACTCCTTTGCCTGGGCTTCTGTTTCCTTTGGGGTCTGTATCGCGATTATGGATACTTTCATCTCTTTTCCGGAGCCCTTTACGGAAATTGTCCCCCCATCGATTATTCCTGTTACCATCCATAAAGGTTCTCCGCCTTCTGTTGGGGGGCGACTGATGTAGTACAGGCTCAGGACTATCAAAAGGCCCACAACACCTAGTCCCACCCACATCTTCCACTCATTTTTGATCTGCACTTTTGCCATCATTACTCCTGGCGCATTAACGCGTTGTTGTTTAATTGAAGAGTTTTCCTGAGCCCTGAAGAAATTGACTTAAATAAAGATTCCAGGGAAGCCGGAAGAGGCGCCATGACACTCTCCGCAACTCCATAGCCAAGGCCTTGAAAAAGGCGTGGCTAGCCCCTGGAGTCTTGACTTCCCAACCATTGATAATTCCCGATAAAAACAATGTGGATCCCAACCGGTATTGCTCAGCCGCGCGAGTGAGAAGAACCCGAGTAATTATTACACTTTTCCAGGTTGCAGACGCGCCTGGGGTTTGGATTCATTTATTCGGGAATGTATCAACCGGGTTTCCTGGTCAAAGACTTCCTCGGCTTTGTAAAAATCAGGCCCCACGTACCTGTGCGCCAACTTGATATCACGAGGATAACGCACTATTACGGCAAAGTCGTCCGAGTCCAATTGGACGAGCTTGACGAATGAACCTCCAGGGCCTTGGGTCTTTTTTGCTATCTGGAACATCGCGAAAGTATATCACAGGCCTGTGATGTATGAAATTAATGGTGAGTCAATTTACGATCACAAAACAGAATAAATTTGGGTAATAGATTTTTGAGAGGCGCCTCCCGGAGGAACTTACCGGAAGACGCTCTATTGGTGTGAAAAATTGTTAGGGGATAAATCTACTGGTCAGGCCTTATCTGGGCGCGTGATTCAGTTAATAGCGGATTTTAGGCGCATCTTGAATAACGGCTCATATTTGTTGACGAGCTTTTTGATTGCGTACGCCGCGTTTTTACCGTAAATCCTGTTAGCCTTTTCCAACGCGCGCCTGTAGATTTTTTTCAGTTTATTCCTGTACATTACCTTTGCCTGGGGGGACGCGTCTCCTTGTTCAAGCCGCCTGGAGATCACTTTGGCCTTGTTCCAGGCCCGCACTTCTTCAGGTTTAAAACAGGCCAGCTCATTAACATATTTATCCCAGACCATCACTATGGCCACTGCTGAAAGGATATTCGCCCTTGGTCCATATATCGCGTAAGTTCCTTGCCCGTCCTTTGCAGTGATTCTTTTGAGTTCATATCCTTGTTTATTCTCCTTGCCCACCTTTAGGCCCAGTTCTTTTATAACTTCCCTGTTAACACCCCCTGGAATCATCCCTACTATGCTCTTGGAATGCTCCCTGGACGGACCATCTTCTATTATCTGTCTCAATACAGCGAATTTTGCCAGTTCTTCACCAAAAGGACCAGCGAAGCCCTTGTCCTTAAGTTGGGTTAGAACCTTAGGGTAGTTCACCAGAACTCTTTCTTCTATGGTCCTGGCAAAGCCACTGCTTGAGATCAATAAAAACAGGATGGTAATTAGGGTAACTTTCATAAATGACTATTTTTCTCCTTGTGTTAGTTTTTCAGTGACTACGGTTTGTATCCGGTCACACACTTGGATCTATTTCAGTGAAGAATTTTCGCCGCTATGTATTGCGACTCACTGAAAGGTGATGTCATTACCACACTATAATATGATTGCAAGCACAAAAGTTTTATGGGCCTCGATATTGGGCCAACAGAGCGGACTCTTTGCTAAAGAGGATTTCCAACATTATGTATCAGGTGTGGGTAGTTGACATCTTTGGAATGGATAAAAATACCTTTTCTCTCTCCAACCATAAAAATCATATGGGCTTACGACCGTGGCGCCCAAGATCTGTTCCCAAAAAATTTTATTTATCAACGCGTTCAACTGTTTCTTTTTTTACGTCCCCGCGGCAAAGCGGTTGGATTCTTTGGAATTATTGTTTAAACTGTGTACTTATCATTCGCTTATGGGTCCTAACCAATTATTTGCGAACAAACAAAATTTGTGACTTTTTTGGGGAAAGCAATGGATAAAAAAATAAATGATAGACTTCATGTGTTGGAAATACAGGGCAAAGAGATACTTTTCCAGGATTATACCAATCTCCAGGGAACTCCCTTTATTGAGCAGGTTAATACCAATAAGGAAGATCTGTTGAAATATGGTAGAGAGAATGGTGAACTTTCGATCCTTTTGCTCTCGGATGTTACCGGCTCAGCGTTGGACCAGGACGTGATGTACGCGTTCAGGGATTTGGGGCAGGCCATAGATGCGTACATCAAGGCCGCGGCAATAGTCGGTATGTCAGGCATCAGGAAATACGCTCTGAAAATGTTCAACCTTGTTGTGTCAAAGGAACGGAGAACCTTTGATGATTTGGAGAGCGCGAAAAGATGGTTGGCGGAAAATGATTGAAGAACCTTTGAGATCAAATCACTTGGATATACTGATGTGGGCTGATTAAAACTCCTAATTCCTTAAATCCATCCATTATCTTTGTACCACCGGCTTGTCTCCTCCAAGGCCCTCTCCACTGTGTACTCAGGCGCCCAGTTCAATTGTTCCATTGCACGGTCACTGGAGCAGACCCAAGCGGGCTGTACCATCTCTTTAAGCTTTTCAGTCCTGATCAAAGGGGGGGCCCCGGTTATCGCCATTTGGAGATCCCCGAACTTGGCCATAAGCTTCATAAACAATATTGGAACTCTAACAATCATTGCTTTTTTCCCGCAAGATCTGGAGATATCAAGGCAGAATTCCCTCCATATCACCGGTTCAGGATTGGCCAGAAAATATGTTTTGCCTATTGCCTTCTGAGAAGTGACGGCTATTAGTAAGCCATTTACGAGATCTTTTACATATATCACGCTCACAGGCCTGTCCGGTCCTGTGGGAATCGTCTGAATACGGAATTTTGCCATCTTGAACACTGTAAGCACGTCCGTGTCCCTTGGACCAAAAACAGTGGGGGGACGAATTATGGTTATGGGAATTTCATTTGAAAATTGATTTACAACCTTTTCAGCCTGCAATTTGGAATCCCCGTACAAGGATACTGGCGAGCAACTATCAGATTCCTTTTTTGGGGCGCCTGAATTAATTGCAGGCCCTGCCGCTGCTTGTGAACTTACAAATAAAAAGCGTTTTAGTCTCTTGGCTGATGCCCCCTTTAACACAGATTCCATTAATCTTTGAGTCAATTCCACATTCGCCTTGAAGTAGCCCTGTTGGTCTTTTTCCCTTGTCGCGCCCGCGAGATGGAATATGTAATCGTACCCTGGGCCTTTTTCCAATTCATCATAAACCGAATCCAAGGTAATGAATCTACCATCAAGACCCTCTGCGTTTCTAAGCCTTGTGAAATCCCGCACAGGACAAGTGAGTTCCCATCCCTCATTCAATAAAAAGTCTGCGAGCGCCCTGCCAATGAATCCTGTTGCGCCTGTTACCAGGGCCTTTGTCATAAGTATGTCCGTTTCATAATGATTTCCAGAGGGTAATCAATGTGGTTTTAACGCCTAGAAATCGTCTGTCTAAGGCTGATTGACCGTTCGCGCGGCCTTGACCTTTTTCGAGAAATTCGCCGCGTATTCCGCGTAATCGTCAATACTCACATGATGGGATTCGATTTCATGGGTTTTGCGTTTTCTCACAGGCTTTGCAGGCGCGCCCATTGCCACCATGCCCGAGGGAATAACCGAATTTGGCGTGACCACCGCGCCTGCCGCAACTACAGCGTTCTCTTCAATCACCGCGCCGTCCAGCACCAAGGACCCGATTCCTATAAGCGCGTTATCGTGTATCTCGCAACCGTGCAGGGTCGCCCTGTGCCCCACCATGACGCGATTACCCATTAGGATCGGATATTCGCCCCCTGTTACATGCAGCACACAATGGTCTTGAATGTTTGTCTTCTCGCCTATTGAGATATAATGAATGTCCGCCCTTATAACCGTGTAAAACCAAATATTCGCGTGGGCCTTGATCCTAGCGTCGCCAAGGACCACCGCGGTAGGCGCGATGAACACCGTATCATCCAGGCTGGGTTTCACATCTTCATAGGAAAGTATCAAGGGTTGATTGGAATTTAACAGAGACTCCATAGGCTCAGTATCCTTCATTGCCGGCTTTCTCAATCTTACTGTACAGTTCCGCTGACAGCGCCCTGGTCCTATTGGGATTGAATTTTGAGTCCAACGCCTTTATCTCAGCGTACGAAACAACTCTTTTGAACGGCTTATACCATCTGTACTTTATGGCCATTGCCTTACCTTTGTTCTTGCCTGTCAGCGCTATTTGGGATTTTACATCCTCAGGATCAAAACGGCTCATGTTCATCATCTTCTCGTATAGTTGGTCAGGGGAATCAACTAGCCATTCGTCTATCCTAGCTGTGGCTGTCGCGCCGACTCTGTTAACGTAGAATATGATCGGCAGGCCTTTTCTAAATGCCCCCAGGCCGGACGGATATGTATAAACAAGATCTCCAGGGGGGGCGGTTCTTGGACGCCATCTCTCTTCCATTGGAAATAGCTTTTTCTGCATTTGATCATTCTTTGTAGCCCGTGGGATCTCCCCAACTTGTCTGGATATATTTTTATCAAATGAAATCAAAATAGGTCTTTCCCTGTATCCCTTAACTCGCAAGGGATAAAAAAGGTTCTCCAACTCATGCCAAGGCAGGACCCTGGCGGGGGGGTGAACCACTATCTCGGTCCCGTTCAATGTCATTTTATGCCATGAGCTGAATATAAAAGGCCTCCGCATCTCTTGCCTCACCCTGTAGGCAAAGCCGTCATCTTCCTTGACCGTCTCATATCCCATTGCTGAGAAAAAATTCATCAACAGGTCAGCCACGTCTTTATAGCCAACCGCGCCGTAAAGGAGGTGCTTACACATCCTGATTCTGGGTCTGAAATTCATCCTGGACACAACACCTTCTGAAATAAAGCCATTGTGTCTTAGGCAATCGGTGTGAGAATCGCCCAGGGAACTGGGTAATCTTGTCTTGGCTTTCACTATTTTCAAGTCGGTCCACTGGAGGACCTCTTCCTTTAATAGCATCTTATCCGCGCCAAGTTCCCTGCCACCGGGCCCGATACCCAAAGCAAGAAGTCTCACCCTGTCCTTGCCCGCGCGAACCCAGAAGGTTGCAGCCCTTAACGCGTCTTCATCCTCTACTACCCGGCAACAGAGGTCCTTGTCAGCGGGATTGGAGACAACCTTCTTGAGTTGCTCATGGATTTCAGGTTCATCCTTTATCCATTCTTCAAAAATCTTCAACAGGTTTGGCAGATCTTTTTCTGAGGCTGATCTAAGGAGCATTTTACCCAAAACCTTTAAACTTATAGTATGGTGAGCTGGTGAAATGTTATTTGCATTGCCAACTATACCTTTATCCTAAAAATGATCTAATCGATCTGTTTGGACCGCGTATAAACTTGGAAATTGACGCGCAACGCAAAACTACCATAAAGACTCGTAACCAATACTATTCACAGAAATGCGTTAAAAAGTAATGCAAAATTTGAATAGCGCTTTAATAAAATCTGGATAATTTAACAAAGATGAAATTTAATCTTAACTTTTCAGAATTCAATAATATTGAAAAACTTTTCCCAGTTCAACTCCCATATACAAAGGAGGCGGGGTGAATCGCAATAATGATATTTATCTGGTTATAGGCCACAAGGGAATGCTGGGTTCGGATCTTTTAAGGGCATTGGAAAAAAGAGGCGCCAAATCTTATGGTGTTGATCTGGATTATTTGGACATATCCAAAGAGAGCCAGGTGGTTAAACGATTAACTGAACTTAAACCCAGTTGGGTTTTTAATACCGCAGCCCTGACTGATGTGGACGGATGTGAATCAAGAAAAGAAGAAGCTTATTTGGTCAATGGTCATGGACCGGGCTTTTTGGCCAAGGCTTGCGC
>CAZFJT010000125.1:0-4246 GCA_964519135.1 uncultured Syntrophales bacterium
GTGGTTCACCCTGATTTCCCCATCTGAAGAAGACAAAAAGGCCACCCTTAATCGATTAATGGACCGAACCGGAGTTGATATTATAGAGCTCCCAGCAAAACGCATCTTCAAGATAAGAGTGGACTTCAAATTTTGAGCGCTTAAAAAAATCCGGTAAGGATTATTACAGGATAAAATTTAATTGGGGCAGCGGACAATTCCCTCTGCATATAAATTTTAAGCATGGGCCCACCGAGGTCGGAATAACCATTTGGGATCACGATGGGCGAACCATGACAAACTCAGATATAACCTTTGGCTCACTCCTGAGGAGCATACTTTTCCCTTATAAAAGCCAAGGCGCCTTCAATTGCCTTTACAGTAAGGTCAAGGTCCTCTTCAGTGTGCCGGTAACATATGTACGCGTGGTGGTAAGGCGTAAAAAAGAATCCCATACGTATAAGCTGAGTGTAAAAATCTTTTCTCTTTCCTTTGTATGCTCCGGTGTCGTCTCTGGGAAATGTGATATACCACATTGGCCCAACACCGGTCAGCTCCGCTCCAACGTTGTACTTATCCAACAGGGCCTGAATACTTTGCATGATCCTTTCGCCCTTATCCCATACATTGGAGAGAACATTGTCGCGTTCAAGTATTTCAATGGTTTTCAGGGCCGCGACAAATCCCTCGCTGTTCGGGAAAAAAGTTGACGATATAAAGAGTTTATCGGACGCGGCCATCATGATTTCCTTTTTACCTGTAACAACTGATATGGGATACCCATTGGCAATGGCCTTTCCCAGAACAGTAATATCATGTGTAACCCCATAGAGCTTCTGAGCTGCTCCCATAGACAGACGAAAACCTGTTCGGATCTCGTCGTATATCAGGATCGCTGAGTAACGGTCGGCAATTTCCCTGACTCCCTCCAGGAAACCAGGCTCAGGAACTTGCATTCTTTCGTGGTTAGGGTGACCAAATGGAGTCATTATTATCGCGGCTGTCTCATTACCATGGGTTTTCATTAGTTCTTCAAGTTGGTCCAATCGGTTGTACTTGAATTCAAACACATCCTCGTAGAACTTCCCTGGTATACCGCCTTTCATCTCAACACACCAGTCATGCCATCCGTGATAACCGCAGCGCATGACTTTGATTTTATCGGTATGGGCGCGAGCAATGCGAATACTCGCTGTTGTGGCGTCGGATCCGGTTTTCATGAACACGCTCATCTCAGCGGATGGGACCAATTCCGTGAGTTTCTTTGCGAGCCTATTCTGGAAAGGCTGGGTCAGGGTAAAACAGAAACCTTTGTCTCTTATCTGTTTATAAACCGCTTCATCCACTTCTTCTTCGCGATATCCGAGTATGATGGGACCATATCCGCATAGATAGTCAATGAACTCATTACCATCCACATCTATCAAACGGCAACCTTTGCCTGATTCCAAAAAAATCGGATACTCACCCTTTATGAAGTCCCCTGGTTTTCTGGCGCCAAGAACACCTCCTGGGACCAGTCCGCAGGCTTCATCATACAATTCCAGGCTCTTGGTGATATTTAATTTTGCTACCTCTTCCACAGCCAAACTCCTTTCGGCCTTTATGACTTAGGGACAAATTCAGAATTTATTTAAACACATGGTTGGCAAGCATTGGTTCAGACCCAAGCCTAGCTTGTCTAAACATCCAGCAATGATTCTATGGTTTCCTTTTGATGGATTCGCGCTCCTCTTTTCAGGAAAGCTTTCAAGAATTTTGCCGGGTCTATGCATCCCTCAGGCGCGACAACTCCTTTTTCAGTAACATCTCCGTCAGCCATCATCAGGGCGGCGATGGAAGCGGGCAATCCTGTTCCAGGGGCCATCCGTCCAACCATATCCGCGGTGTATGTTACTCTGTTTCCATTCCGCTCGCCTTTGACGATTACTTTCAAGCCCGAGGACTGGGGACCGTTATCTCTGCCTTCAGGTATTTTTTCCCACATCTTAAGGGCCAGATCGTATGGAGTGACTTTTGTTCCATTGAGATCAACAGGGTCCAGGCTCAAAAAGCCGGTTTCCTTCTGTTGCTTGATGAGTTCGTCAACCCAGAGAGGGATGAGAGCGCCTTTGATTATAACGTTCTTCACGTCTTTTATATATTTGGGTATCGTAAGGGGCTGGGGATGTCCCACATATCTCATGACACATTTGCCCAGAGGCTCAAGAAACTCCTCTGTGATTTCTTCAGAGCCTCCTTCAACATGCGTCAGTTTACCGTCCAGGTACTGGGGAACTTTACCAAGGGTCATGTGTAGGCTATGATCCCAGGCCGCGCCTGCCAGCTCCGCAATACTGACCACCCAGTATAAATATATTTCATCCACCTTATCCAGTTTGTCCGCATACCATTTAACAAGCACGTTGTTTGTGCCGGGATCTGAGCCCATACCTGTCAAGACGGTTACACCGGCCTCTTTCGCCAGACCGTCAATCTTGGAATTAAACAGGATCTCAGTGCCCTCATAGTCATCGCATATGTCAATGTAGTTTACCTTGGCTTCCACCGCGGCTGTGGCCACAGGAACCGCTGTTTTATAGAATGGGCCCGCGCAATTCACTAATACGTCAATATCTTGAAAAGCCTGAACCATGGCGCTGTGATCGTTCACATCCAGCTTTTTTAGGCTCACCTTCTCACTGTCTCGCAACTTTGCCGAGAGCCTGTTGGGATCAGGATAAAGATCCCCTATTATAATCTCCGATACTTGTTGTTGTTTGACCAGATCCCTGGCCACGCCTTGTCCCATACCACCCGCGCCGCCCAATATCATTGCACGCATAACGATTCCTCCGCTTCTATGTTCAATTGCGAAGCCCATTATAATTAAAGGTTGAAAACGCGCAACATCTCTAATTGGAAATTTATACGCCCAGTAAAAAGTCTTTGTGATTTCCCGGGGTCTCGTTGATGTGACTTTGAACTTTTTAAGACAACAGTAATCCCTCAGTTGTTGGCGGCAGGGAGGAGAGAATCTGGGAATTGAAGTAGCGTGAGCAGAACCGTGCCGCGGGAGTCCGACGAGCGAAGTTTGTTGAGCTTGCGAATTTAAACACAGCGAATCGGATCTCCCGCCAACAGGCTCAACGCCGCGCCCCCAATTACTGAGGAGTTAGAGACTCCATAAAACGTGGCTTGACAATCAAATATCCGGACGCTTAAAGTAAGGGATTGCACTAAAACAGGCCCGGAGACCCAATGACCATAGAGGAAGTCATCGCGACAGTTTCAGGTAGGATTCTCACTTTGAACCATGAGCTGGATGAAGATATTCCCAGGGGTGGGGCCGCTGACCTCATGAGCGATGTATTGGCGTTCGGAACAGAGGGCATGGCTCTCATGACAGGTCTGACCAATCCTCAAGTAATCAGAACCAGTGAAATGGCGGGTGTTTGTATGGTAGTTTTTGTAAGGGACAAGACACCACCCCCTGAAACCCTTGAACTCGCCGAAGAATTAGGTATATCAGCCATTATTACCAGTTATACGATGTATGAAGCTTGCGGCCTTTTGTACAAAGCAGGGCTTGCCGGAAGGGGCCCTGTAAAAATAGAGAATAATTCCTGGTAAATATTTCATCATCCAGTGGCGGACTGTTATCCTTCACCATTCACAATATAGAACTTAAAAAGGCTGTAGTTTCAGTGTCAAAACGCACATTCCTCCGAATTAACGCGCGCGTCGCCCCGGCCGCGTCATACCTGTACACAGGAGATCTCCATGGCAGCCGAAGAGGTAACAAAACTCCAGGAGCTGATTTACACCACAAGGGTCGAGAATGTGATGGCCCGTGACGTGATCACGGTTGATCCCTCCATGACAATGGAGCAAGTCAAGGAGCTGATGGGACGGAAGCGGATCTCAGGAGCGCCTGTGTTGGAAGGGCAAGAGATAATAGGCGTAGTGAGTATGTCCGATGTTATACAGGCAATGGAACGGCAGGGATTAAAAGACTCGGTCACAGAACATATGACCAGTGAGGTTAAGACCGTATCAACTGACGCGTCCGTGTTGGAGGCCGTTCAGAGTTTAGGAAGGAAGGGGTTTAACAGGCTTCCGGTGGTTGACAGGCAAGGCGCTCTAGTGGGGATAGTCACAAACGGCGTGATAATGGGTTCCCTGCTGAAGCAGATGGAGATAAGTTTCAAGAAAAAAGAAGCTGAAAAGTTGCCCTCCTATAGGGCGAGCCATATATTCAAGGATATCCTGTCGGATGATACAAGCG
>CAZFJT010000125.1:4256-7794 GCA_964519135.1 uncultured Syntrophales bacterium
GCGTTGTTCTGCGGTATGTGGTGGCTGACAGGGATTTTAAAAACGCCGGTAACGCGTCCAGTAATATCAAGAAATCCTTGCAAAGGCTCGGAACGCCGCCTTCGGTGGTTCGAAGGGTTGCCGTTGCGGTATATGAAGCAGAGATGAATCTTGTTATCCACACGGACGTTGGGGGAAGAATAACAGCGGAGATAAGATCCGGCTCAATACAAATATCAGCCATAGATCATGGGCCTGGGATAGACGACATTAGCAAGGTGTTGCAACCGGGATTCTCCACAGCTTCCGAATGGATCAGGGACATGGGTTTTGGCGCGGGTATGGGCCTGGCCAATATAAACAGGTGCTCTGACGTCATGCGTATTATGTCTTCGCCCGGCGGGGCCACCAGACTGGACCTGATATTTTATATAAGCTCTTAGCTACGGTTCTGGCCAAAAGAGGAAAAAGTCTTGACACAACGTCCAAGGCTGCGTAACATCTACGAGCCGTCCACAGCCCTATCCATGAAAACCCATATCGGGCTTTTTCAAATTTGAGACACACAGATCTCATTATTGCCCGTTAACTTTTTTGGGAGATACATATGCTGGATAGTTATTTCCCCATTCTCGTTATTCTTATATTTTCGGCCGGACTAGGGGCGATTATTATTGGGTTATCGACCCTGCTTTCCCGGAAGAACCCGACTCAAATCAAAAGAATGCCATATGAATGCGGTATGAACCCAATCGGGGGAGCCAGGAGCAGGTTTTCAGTTCGCTTTTTCCTGATGGGCATCCTGTTCATAATATTCGATATCGAGCTCATATTCTTGTTTCCTTGGGCTGTTATATACGACGACCTGTTGATGTTCGGTTTTATTGAGATGCTGGTATTTGTGCTTATTCTGTTTGTCGGACTTATATATGTTTGGAAAAAGGGCGCATTGGAATGGGAATAGAAAATCACTTAAATGATACTGTCCATGTTACGAACTTGGAGTGGTTCGTAAATTGGTCTCGCAAGTCCTCGATGTGGCCGCTGGGTTTTGGCTTGGCTTGCTGCGCATTGGAAATGATCGCCACATTCGTGAGCAGGTACGATCTATCCCGTTTTGGTATGGAGGTGGCGCGGCCTTCCCCCAGACAGGCGGACTTAATGATCGTATCAGGGACGGTGGCAAAGAAGATGTTGCCCGCTGTTTTGCGGATATATGAACAAATGGCCGATCCCAAGTGGGTCATAGCCATGGGCGCCTGTTCTTCCACAGGCGGTATATACAAGAATTACGCGGTTGTGCAGGGCATAGACCGTCACTTACCTGTGGATGTTTATATTCCTGGGTGTCCCCCAAGGCCTGAGGCTCTTATTGATGGAATCCTTCAGCTTCATGCAAAGGTCATGAGGGAACAATCCATATACAATCCCAGAACACATCAGATCAAGTCGGAGTCCAAATGAACCAGGAGGAAATCAGAGCCAAACTGGCCGAGCGGTTGGGTGAACAAAACATGGAGGCAGTGGATTTTCGGGATCAGTTAACTGTCACCGTGCCAGTGGAAAGCTTACGTAAGGCCTTGGTGTTTCTAAAGGATGACCAGGATCTGGCCTTTGATTTTCTATCCTTTGTGGGGGCTGTGGACCGGTATCCTGAAGATCCCAGGTTTGAGGTTGTATACCAGTTATACTCTTTTGCCCATAACCATAGATTCAGGGTAAAGGCGCGAATCCAGGACATAGAAGTTGGTGAACCCACTGTGGATTCAGTGGTGGACATATGGCCGACCGCGGAGTGGCATGAGAGGGAAACCACCGAGATGTTCGGCGTCAGGTTCGCGAATCATCCTGATCCCAGGAACCTTCTTTTGCCGGAGTATTGGGACGTTCACCCCCTTAGAAAGGACTTCCCTGTTGAGGGAAATGAACAAACACCGGATTTGCCGCCCGGAGATGAAGGGAACATGTAGATGGCGGATTCCACAATAGCGCAAACAGAGCGAAGAAGTGAAACATTTGAGTTGAATCTGGGCCCCCATCATCCCAGCACCCATGGGGTATTCAGGGCTGTGGTGGAGCTGGACGGTGAAATTGTTACAGGTATTACACCACATCTGGGTTACCTGCACAGGGGATATGAAAAGATTTGTGAAAATAAACAGTTTTTCCAGATAATTCCCCTTGCCGAGAGATGTGACTACATGGGCGCAACCACCAACTCACTGGTGTTTTGCATGACTGTAGAAAAGATCCTGGATGTGGAAGCGCCTTGGAGGGCCCAGGTCATACGCGTGATAATGGCCGAGCTTTCAAGGATATTCAGCCATCTTTTTTGGCTGGGTACCCACGCGCATGATGTTGGCGCAATGACTCCATTGTTCTATACTTTGCGCGAGCGGGAAGAGATTATGAATCTCTTTGAGCTTACCGCGGGCGGGAGGCTCATGCCCACATATCTGCGAATAGGCGGAGTCGCGGCTGATCTGGAAGAAGGATTTGTTGATAAGCTAAAAGCTTTTACCGACACTTTCGATCAAAGGGTTGATGAATATGAAGCCCTTTTAACAAAGAATCCCATATATATCGATAGAACAAAGGGCATAGGATTACTGTCCCTGGAAGACGCGATAAAGCTCGGCGCGAGCGGTCCAATGATAAGGGCTTCAGGAAAAGACTGGGATATAAGGAAGTCCGAACCATATTCAGGTTATGACCAATTCGATTTTGAGACAGCGGTTGAAACAGGATGCGATGTTTATTCCAGATACCTGGTGAGGATTAAGGAGATGCGCGAAAGCGCGAAGATTCTTACCCAGGCTGTGGATAAGCTTGAAGAAGGCCCCATTAGGGCTACAAAACCCGGAAAGCTCTTTCCTCTCCAGGAAGACATCTACACGAAAATGGAGGCCCTGATACACCATTTCATGCTTGTGGTGGAGGGTATCAAGGCGCCAGCCGGTGAGTTTTATCAATGTATAGAATCCCCAAGAGGTGAATTGGGCTGTTATTTGGTGACAGATGGCGGGGCAAAGCCATTTAGGATGAAATGGAGGGCGCCTGCGTTCGTAAACCTGCAAACTCTAAAGACAATGACTATTGGTGGTTATTTTGCGGATCTTATAGCTATCTTGTCCAGCGTGGACATTGTGCTGGCAGAGGTGGACAGGTAGTAACCCAAAGGAGGGCCGGTGACACTGGCGGATCTGGTTGAAAAGTTCGACCTTAAAGTAAAGGCTGGAGCGGATCATCTCGACAGATCAGTGGAAGGGGGTTACGCAAGCGATCTCCTAAGCGACGTTATGGCTGGTTCACAAGAAGGAGATCTCTGGATAACATTGCAGGTTCACCAAAATATCGTTGCAGTAGCCTTTCTGAATAACCTGGCTGCAATATGCCTGGTTGGAGACAGGGAACCGGACGAAGACACAGTGGAAAAGGCCGAGGAACAAGGGGTGGTCATATTGACCACTGAATTACCGGCCTATGAACTAGCCGGCAGATTGTACGAAATTGGAATAAGAAGATCTGAATAAACAAATACCTTAAGGAAATATAAATT
>CAZFJT010000126.1:0-7741 GCA_964519135.1 uncultured Syntrophales bacterium
AGATAAGATCTCGCGGCCATCCTGAGATCACCAATGGAGACTGTGTCATCAAAAGTATCGCCTCGGTTGTGGAGCTCTTCCAGGCTTATAACACTCTTCTCGAGCAGCTTGTCAAAAACCCCCTGCAAACCTTTGGCGGACAAGCCATATTTTTCCATAAGTGATGCGTCGTCCATACCGGCTTTTACGTCATCGAGAAGCTCTTTAGCCCTTATAGATCTTTTAGCCATATCGCAATCCTGATAGGGATGAAATAATTATAACACAAAAAGCTTATATGTTTAGGACAAATAAATGACTGAGGCGGAGTTAAATAAGATATGCAGTCCTTTTTGCCGACGGCCCTTAGTTTGAACCAGCCCGGTCTTCTTTGGTTGGTCGACTCCTTGTTTTTTTAACAGTATTCGGGAGTTTTCAACAACTAACTCTGTGGTCATCTCTATGGGCCGCGTGCATATTATTGTTGACAGGACACACTGTAACATAGCACAATTTGACGAAAATTCACCTGATTAAGTCTGTAAATCTCTTCAGGGATAGTTTATAACTTAAGTGACAAGTCTTGTGGCACGGCCAAGGTTCTGGGTTATATCATTGATATTTATTTCAGGACCCCTAAAGAATGAACAGTAGCGCGCCGCATCTTGAACCATATGAAGTTTATAAATCAAACGCTCAACGCGCCATGTTAATTACACGTAACTATTAATTTCTAGAAGATATTTTAAAATTGATTAGTAAAATGTGGTGATGTTGGCAAAGAGTATGTGGACAGAGGCGATGAGCGCATTATCAGTATTGCTCTTTAGTAGCTATTCAGCCGCGTTGGAAGCCATGCCCGGGTACGGAGATTTCCATGAATTATAATAAGGGCGTGCGTGAAAAACATAAAGCCACTGAACTGGACGCGGATACTGTGGAAGTTCGGGCTAAGGACATGGCTAACGCTGTTTCCAGTGTAATGGGCGAAGACTCCTTTTTCCGCGCCATATGCGAGAATCTACCGGAATTAATACATTGTGTGGATTCCACAGGGCATATCAATTTCTCAAACAGATCATGGTTCGAAGAAATGGGTTATTCCAAAGACGAGGCGCTGGGCCGTGACGCGGAGTTCCCACTGTCCCCTGATCTGGAGACTGAAGCGTCCAAGGTGCTCGTGGAGAATCCAAAAATAAACGGGGTGCTTGGTTCAGTACAAGGACACTATATCAGAAAGGACAGCTCCACCTTTCCGGTCAGGGTCATGCTCACGAGAACGGGCGATGGCGCAGGCAGAGAAATAATAATATGGGCCGCGTATCCCATAGAGAGATCATCATCCAAATCCTTTGGAAAGGCCTATGGCGGAAAACATTTCTTGGAGAGAATACAGAGCAGGGCCGCTGAGTTAATGGGGTTGGAGGAATCGGGCGCTGATCCCCTTGAGACAGCCACATCAGGCGCCGCGCCGGACGCTGAAGTTTACCTTTTGGCAGCGGAAATTGAGACAGGGACTGAAGCAATAATACTGATAGATGAACGGGGCAGAATAGCCGCTTATAACAAGTTGTTCGTAAACATGTGGAACATACCCGGCGACGCGATTGAATCAGGTCATTATAGGCAGGCCCTCACACACGCTTTGGATCAGATCATTAACCCACAGGCCTTTTTCAGGAAAGTAATACAGGTTCAAAACAGTAGGGAGGCCAAGACCTTTGATGTGTTGAATCTCAAAGATGGCAGAATAGTAACCGCAACCTCCAGACCCATAGCGTCACATTCAAACAAATATTCAAGGGAATGGAGGTTCAAAGATATAACCGATAATGATTCATCTATACTCAGTGTGGCGCCGGCCACTGGTCAATTCCAGAATCTTGCTGAAACAGCGGCAATAGGCCTGGCCATATGTGACACCGCCGGAACAGTGGTGGTGTCAAATAAAAAGTTCAACCAGATTATTTCCTCACTTTCAGAAGACGCCATAAAAGAAAAGAATTTGATCAAGTCCACCCAGATGGAGAGGTCTGGAATAGCGGCTACAATTTCCTCCTGTCTGCAAAAGGGCAGGGGCTTTGTTAGGGAATATTCCCTTAAAGAGAGGAAAGGAGCGCCGATTCATCTGAGGGTCCACGGAGTCCCCATAATGGGAGAATATGGGGCCATTGAAGGCGCCAATCTGGTTTTTGAAGATACCACCAATGAAAAGCGTTCAGACGCTATTCTAATAAAATCTGAGAGGTACAAGGCCGTTGCCAAGATGGTGGAAGGACTCACCGGGGTTTTTCAAGAGTCGATTCATTCCATGGCGTTTCTTTCAGAGCAGGCCTTGGAAAAACTCAAGTCGGATCAGGCTGAGTCAGCGCTGAAATTGATGAAGAGGGTGAGGAGTTTCGGGAAACAATCCAACCAAGCCTTGAGACAGTTACAACTCTTTACACGATCAAGATCGGACATTGACACGACCATGCTCCGTGTGATGGATCTCTCGGATATTGTCCGTGAAGCGGTGGAAGATTTGGGTCTTTCGTTCAAGGACAGCAAAGGCTCGAATCCGGAGAAACCTTCTGTGGATTTGAACCTTGAGCCCGGCTGTTACATTGAAGGCGTCCACAATGAAATGGTCGAGGTCATGGTCAACTTCCTTAACAATGCAAGGGACGCGTGCGCCCAAGGGGGCCTGATATTCGTGGAGACCGGGATCAAAGGCGAATCAGTCATTTTACGTGTACAAGATAACGGAGAAGGTTTCGAGCAGGAGATCATCGAAAAAATGATAGAGCCTTTCTGGACGAACAAGAGCGGTCACGCGGGCCTGGGTTTGGCTGTGAATTTTGCAATAGTCAAACGCCATGGCGGGAAAATGGGTGTTAAAAGGCTTAAACCAAGGGGCGCCTCATTTTCCGCGAAATTCCCCCTGGCCAAGAAAATACCACATGAAAGGCAGTCGGCGCCACAACCCGAAAAAGGGGGCAAGCTCAGAATTCTACTGATCGATGATGATCAGCCAATAGTGGAGACACTCGAGAAAGGCCTTTCCAAGTTGGGAATCAAGGTGTTCACCGCCTACTCGGGCAGGCAGGGATTGGAACTTTTTGAGCGCAATAAACTGGACGCAATAGTTTGTGATCTCGCGATGGAGGGTATGAACGGCTGGGAAGTGAGCAAGGCCGTATTTGCTTCCAGTTTGGAGCGGAATATCCAAAAGCCCCCGTTCATTATGCTCACAGGTTGGGGCGGACAATTGGCAAGGGAAGAACGAGTTTACCATCCTGACGTGGACAAGATACTCGAAAAACCGATCACTATTCTCAAGCTCCTTGAAGTCGTGGACGAGCTAACCGCTAAGACATAAAATTGCTAATACCGAACCTTTCACTTAACAGGGTAGCGGTTGATATCGCTTGGAGGATCAGGAATTCGGATTCAAAAACCGCATATGGATAGGAAATAATGCGCTCAGAGAACTGACGAGCAAAAAAGTCATGGAAAGACTGGAGGCAAAAAGGCTAAAATGAGAGTGGCTCTGGCTTCGCCTTTATGTGGAACACCGGGTAAGCCCGATATCAGTCATGCAAAATAAGATTTGGAATATGAGAATGATGCAAAATGAATCAATAAGAACAGCTCTTGCGGAACTTCTAGGTACCCAGCCTTTTGGCGTTCTTGCCACCTGGGGCAAAGGAAGGCCGTACTCAAGCCTTGTGGCTTTCAAATCATGCGATAATGGAAAGAGGATACTGTTTGCCACAACAAGGGCCACCAGGAAGTACGCCAATATAATTGAACTCCCATATGTGGCGATGCTTATGGATAATCGATCCAACCAGGAGTCGGATTTTAAGGAGGCGATTGCCGTTACTGCCGATGGGAAGGCCTATGAGCCCATTGATGACGAATTCGCGCGTTATAAAGGGCTTTACCTTGACAAGCACCCAAACCTGGCCTCATTTGTTGATGACCCTGAATGCGCATTACTTGTTATGGAAGTGGAAGTCTATCATGTGGTCACGAATTTCCAGAATGTAGTTGAGGTTATTCCCTAGTATTTAATAGGTCGCGGCTCCTGGCCGCGTAAGATCTAGTAATGCCTTATAGTTTTTTGGGAAAGATCCATTCCTAGATTATTTTTTCTTCTCCTCTCTTCTTCCTTCCTCGAATAACTGAGGGATTACTCTTCTCAAAAAATTGTTCTTGCCATTTGCCCCAGGATATTTTAGTTGTTGGCCAAGTCCCGTGATACCGGGATAATGATAATCATGTTGGAGAGTGATTTATATGCAGAGGATATTGTTATCAATTTTGATGGCCGCTTCAATAGTTGGAGTTTCATTCGCCATGTCCGGCAATGTTTACGCAGGATGGTTCGGACCTGGAGAAGCTGTATGGAGCGATGAGTTCATGGGAAATACCTGGAACGCCCAGGGCGGATATTTGGGCTCGGGCTGGAACGGTGGAGTTTGGAATGGCTCTAAATTGGCGCCCTCTACATATCCCAAGAACAACGCGGCCTGGGGAAGTGTCGGCTGGGGAGGCTATGGGCTCGGCGCAGGCGCGGGCTACGGTGGAGGCGGTTTTGCCATACAACTTCCAGGCAAGGCGCCCATAAGGATCGGCTGGTAACCAAAAGGTATTAATACTTCAAAGATCTCGTTTTAAGTCAGAGGCGCCGGATCAGGCCTGAGTTGAAAAACTTGCCATTGCAGGTCCGACGCCTTTTAGCCTTATTGATTAAACAAATGGAGAATATGAATCATGTGGGCTTCCAGGCTGGCCATTTTGTCGATCATGATCTTTCTGACCTTAATCGGCCAAGGTTTCACAGATGAAGGTCAAATCATCGCTCAATTTCCAATAGACGGGTCAGAGAGTATAGTGGATAAGTCTCTTGCCGGCTTTGATGATCAAATATCATCTGACGGAAACGGATCCATCAAAGTTGAGACTGATAAGCCGGTTGTTGTTCGACTCTTTACAGTCGGCGGCCTTGATGTGGACGACGCAAGACTCATCTATAAGGCCAAGGTCAAGACCAAGGATTTCAAAGGGGTAGCCTATCTGGAGATGTGGTTGACTTTCAAGGATAAGTCCACCTATTTCTCAAGGGGGTTGGATAATTCCATATCTGATGACAAAGATTGGGAGACCTTGCAAACACCTTTCTTTTTGAAAAAGGGCCAAAACCCGGAATCAGCCCTTCTGAGTATTGCGGTCATAGGTGAAGGCAATGCGTGGATAGACAATATTGAATTACTTAAGGCGCCACTGGAATAATCTCAATGCTGATCTGAAATATTACCCGTACTTATCCAAGTAATCCCGGACCTTGAGTTTTCTCACTGTATTTTTCTCGCTCATGTATCTGATTTTACCGAATATGGGACGCTCAGGGCCCCAAGCTCTGTCATATCGCCCCAATATCCAAAATATTCCGCTGTATGAGTTCGGATCTCTGCCGTCCAAGCCATACTTGTTATTTAGGTGAATCATAATATCCAATGCGTCTTCAGGGGTTGGGGTCCATTGGAGAATCTTCTTGCCCCATACCATCCGCATGTAGTTATGGATCAATCCATCCCTGAGCAATTGATTTTGTGCGGCGTTCCATACTTTCTCATGGGTATTGGCCTGTTCAAAATCTTCCATGGAATAGAGAAATTCCCTTGGATCTTTTCGATGATCGTCCAATGTGTTTTTGGCCCATTGGGGCAGGGAATCGTACTGATCATAATCACTGTTATTTTTACACATATTGAAGCCGAGTTCCCTCCAGGTTATCAATTGGTCCAGAAAGGTCTCCGCGGCTTCGCTCATGCCCCACCAGCCGATCCGCTTCCCATTAGTTGCGGATGAGAGTTTATCAGGCCGCCAATCCTCCTTATTCGCGATTTCATGGAACACCTGGTAGGTTGATATGTGGCCAAAGTGCAGGTAAGGGGAAAGACCGCTAGTCGCGCCTTCATCAGGATGATTGGAAAGCTCGGAGTACATGGACAGGTTGTTCTTTAAAAAGCTTTTCAGGCGCTTTTCAGCTTCAAAGGTCCCGCCGATGGTTTCAGTGGACGCAACGCGGTGATCTATTGCGAGGTCTCTCAGGATATCCAGGTCGTCTTTCTCCAGGAGATCTTTATTATTTCCCCATTTTGACAGTATTGCTTCGTTAATCTTAACTTCACCGTGCTTTTGATAGCCAGAAAACGGATCAGGGGTTGGATTCTCCAGGATGTGGTTTGGAAGTTGCTTTTGGAGGAATCTTCGGAAGCCGTGGGCAGTGGAAAATGTTTTTTGGGTGATTGACATTGGAGCGAGACCGTTTGAATCAACCATCTCCATGCGAACAGGAACGATACTTGCGGCAGCGGCCACCATTCTTGGGAGAAAAAAGGCAGGGTAATCATCTGTGACCACCATGCAGGCGTCAGCGCTTAGGGCTTTTAGAAGACCTTTGCCATCACCGTTGTTAGGTTCCAGGTATGGCAAATACTCGAGATTGTTATCAAGGCATTTTTGCCGATTTACTTTCATGCCCTGAATTATAAAGGCGTGCAACCTGTCAGAGGCCCACTTGTATCCACATCTCAATGGCTCGAAAATAAGCAATGGCTTTGCCAGTTCATTGCATTTGTTGATTGCGTGGTCCAAACTGAAATTCCAGTTCAAGCGTCTGTTGGATATCATCCAATAGATGATATAATCACCTGATGGATTTATCGGTTTATCATTGCAATGTGTTATTCTGGCTTTGCATACTTGATTTATTTTCATTAGATTGTGATCTTTCCATAATGAGCAGCGGGTTATGATTAAAACGTTATTATACTTACTTATGACTTTTTTCGGCTATATACTTTTGAGAAATCTCTTCTCAAATATACAACGAATAGGCCAAGACGGTAACACCTACGAACGGTCCAATGTTTCCAATGGTATTGACCTGAAAACCGCCTATTCTATCCTGGGCGCGGGACCTGGGGATTCTGAAGAACAGATCAGGTCAAAATACAGGGAGATGGCCAAAAAATATCACCCTGATGTTATACAATCAAAGGATCTGGCCGAAGGATTCATAGAATATGCAAATGAGAGAACCAGCGCCATCAAAAAGGCCTATGAAATCGTAATGGCTGAAAGGAAGCGCGGGGCAAAATAATGAGGTTGATTTAAATTTTAATAAACTCGGAATTAGGAGCCACTGATGTCCGTATTGGATTTAAAGCGAGAAAACGAGGTCTTTGTGCTTACAATGACCAATGGGGATAATGCAAATACTTTTACATCCGAAGTTCTTGATGAGTACCACAGAATATTCAATGAGGTAGAAGCTGAAAAAGGCAACTGCTCCCTTGTCTTGACAAGTGATCACCACAAGACATGGAGCACAGGCATAAATTTGGAATGGCTGATAACCCAGCCCCATGATTACATGATGGAATTTGCGGGGATTTTGGATAAATTCCTCTATCGCTGGGCAATGTTGAATCTGCCCACCATTGGTTGTATCAATGGCCATGCGTTTGCTGGCGGCGCGTTGTTGGCGTCGGCAATGGATTTTAGAATAATGCGCTCTGATAAGGGGTGGTTTTGTTTTCCAGAGGTTGATGTGAAGATACCCTTCACTCCATTAATGCAGGCCCTTGTGCATCAGGTTACTGACAGCAGGTCAGTAAAGGATCTCTTTCTGACAGGCAGAAGAGTAGGCGGTGATGAGGCTGTTAAGATGGGCTTTGCCGACGCGGCGTACAACGAAGATGAGCTT
>CAZFJT010000127.1:0-7698 GCA_964519135.1 uncultured Syntrophales bacterium
AGAGGGACTTGAATAAAACAGTGGAAATGGCCCTATATAAACATGAGATGGATCAGAACATAAAAAGGCGCTCCCAGGAGCTGGCCCTAACTGTTGAAAGACTAGAGGATGAAGTGGCCAGAAGGCGAGAGGTGGAAAAGAGGCTTACCGAAAGGGAGGCGAGATTCAGCCGCTATTTTCATTTGCCGGTGGTGGGGATGGCTACTGTGGCAAAAGATCTAACCCTTGCTAGTGTGAATGACAAGCTCTGCAGGATGTTGGGGACTCCCATGAACGCCCTTATCGGCAAAAAGCTCATGCACATAACTGATCCCATTGATTACAGTTCCGAGATTGAATACATAAACCGGCTTCTAGAGGGCGGTCTTGAAACCTACACCATGGAAAAGACATTTATCGGTTTGAATGGATTGAAAGCTCCTGCTTTGACTTCTGTTGGCGCGGTGAGAAAAGAGGACGGATCTGTGGACCATTTTGTGGCTCTTATGCAGGACATGACCAGACTTTTTAATGAAAGGGAAGACAGCGAAAAGAATTTCCATGAAACCATGAATCTGTTGAAGGCCGTATGTGATGGTTTACAGGGGCCTGTATCAAATGTTTACAGATTTTCAACAGCCATTAGAGAATTGGCTATGGAATCCGGGACCAAAGAAAATGCATTTGACGTGGACAACTCACAAGGAAAAGAGCGATTATCCGCTTCCAATATAGTATCCAAAATCCATGAATGCGCAGATCACGTGGCAGTGGCTGGAGGTGAAATACAAAAATATTCCGGCGCTTTGCTTGACTATATATGGGCCAAGACTTCCGCTCCCATAATGTCCAAGATATGCTTGCAGGAAATGCTGACCAAAATCCACAAAGATCTGGCGGAGAATGATGAAACTTTTGAACTGGTATTGAGAATTGCCTCATCTGAGTTCATTGTGGCTGAAGCTCGCACAATGGAGAATCTTGTAAGTTTGCTGATAAGAAACGCTATACAGACTGTAGACCCCAAGGGAGATTTAGCTATTCAGGCAAGTCTGGAAAAATACTCCCATAGATCCAAACTATTATTGACCACCAACGGAATCAGCCCTAAATCCTCCAGGCCTTCTAAAGGCTTGAATTATTCAAACACTAACAGCCTCTATTTTATTGAAAACTTTTTCGCTGAAGTATGGGCAAATCGCATTGGGGCAAGTATCGGCTCTGAAACCAATGAAGATCAGCTCATGGTATTTTATCTGGAGCTTCCATTCCATCCGCCCAGTGGATTGAGAATACTGATAGTTGAAGACAATGAGGTTTCCGCAAAGTTGTTGGCTAGGCATCTTACGGCTCTGGGGCACCAGGTGATTTCATGCTTGTCCGCTGAAAAAGCCATGGAGGTTTTGCAAAGCCAACAACTGGACCTGGTGATCGGGGATTTGGGTATGCCCGGCATGGACGGGTGGGAATTGGGGAAGATGATTATTGATCATTGTGAGAGCAATGGTGTGGATAAGGTGGCCTACATTGTGCTAACCGGATGGATTGATTATCCTGATCAACAAGAAAAGATCAAAGAATCAGGTGTAGATAAAATACTCCACAAACCCGCGGATATTGAAGACATCCTAAGGGCCATGGCAGAGGTGATGGAATTAAGGAATAACAAAACCGTTAGTGTTTAGTGATAAAATCCCCCTCGCGTGGAGGAGGCATGGTCTTTGTGAGCCTATTCCGTCAGATCTATTTGTTTGTTAATACAATATTCCATAAATTTCTTTAATTCAGGTGTTTCAGAGTTCTCATCCCAGATAAAATAAACCGGTCTTTTTAAAGGATATAGGCCGCTAGTTATGGTATCCCAGCTCATTTTCACGGCCAGCGAATCGGGCGTTTCTTTTATTGGCACGGTCTTAATATCCCCAGCCGCTTCAGCTTCCAACGCCTTCTGGGTCAAGCAAAAGCCCATTCCATTTTTATCATTTTTCACGTCGTCTATTATTAAAGCCCAATCGCGTTTTATGGTAACTTTGTTGGAGTAAGGTTTTCCTGACATGAAAGTTTTTCTGAAAAAGCCGGGAGTGCCGTGCCTGGAAGGGTCGGCAAGGTATATGTTTATTGGTCCGGAACCTGCGCCTAATTCTTTCCAGGATTCTATGCCTCCTTGAAATATTTTGGAAATTTGGTCCAAGGTAAGTTCATTTACAGCATTGGCCGGATTAACTACTATCGCCACTCCATCGTGCCCAACAACCATGGATTTCGGTTTGAGGCCATTGGCTTTGGCTTCGTCCATTTCCTCCTGATTTAGCTGTCTTACCACAAGAGCCAACTCTATTTCTTTGTTTAGCAGAGCTCTAATTCCAGTGGTGGATCCGCCTGCAGCGCAAACTACAGTAATATCCGGATTTTCTTTCATGAACGCGTCCGCGATTTTTTGAACCGGATTGGCAAGTGTATGGGCGCCCATTGCCCTGATTATGTGATTGTCACCAAAGCACGGCCCTATCGGCGCGAGTGATAAAAAAGTAGTAATTATTACCAACAGGAAAATAAAATTCATGGTGGATTTCATTGGGACTCCTTATCTAACATGATGTGTCTGTCAATATTATTATTAAATGGAACTTGACCGCCCCTACCTTAAACCATGCATTAATCGGGCCACAGCCTGCCCACTTTTCTTTTAGCAGGCCTTAAGAGGCCCGTACAACTAAGTTTACGGATCAAAATATTATCCACAGGTCACTTGACATAATGATAATTGATTGTAATCCAATGATGATCTGATTGTAATCCAATCGCTCTGATTGCATAGGAATGAAATTTTGAAATTTTCATTAATTTTCTGAATATTCTCAATAAATAATTCATGGCCGGAAAAATGTATCTGAAATATTCTTTGAAGCGCCGGGTCCCGGATCATGGACAGTTAGATTTTAGTAAACATGGCCCATTATGTGAAAAAAATGTTATAGTGTATTCAGTTTATTGTCAAAAGAACGTGCAATCCGTGGCTTATCATAGGAAAAAGTAGGAGCTATATCATACCGATTGGAAGGGGAAAGAAAGCGGGGTTAAGATGGAAGCATGGTGGCAGGGGCTGGGGTTCATAAATCAGCTACTTTTCTCGTCGGCTATTTTTTTCTCACTCCTTTTTATTTGGCAATTGGTCTCAACTATAATGGGTTTGGACAGCAGCGGCCACGGGGATATGGCCATGGACGGAGTCGGCGACGCTGAAGATATTCCGGACATTCATGGAGATATGGCCACGGATGGGCTTGGAGACGTAGGCGACGCGACAAACGTTCAAAGCGGAAGTGGATTGGTCCATGGCGGGCATGTGGGCGATACACCAATAGCCCACGCGGACGATCTTGCCGCAGGCCAGGTTACCTATTCCCTTGTTACAATAAGATCGATCATAGCGTTTGGGACCCTTTTTTCATGGGCTTCCGCTATATTTTTGGCAAGTGGATATAATATCATTCTGGCGCTTTTGATAGGTCTGGTCTGGGGGGCTATTGGAATGTTCCTTGTGTCATTCGCCCTATACAAACTTGTTCAAATGCAGGAAGTTGGAACCAGATCACCAATAAACGCCATAGGAGAAGAAGGGATTGTATATATCAATATACCGGCTGACGGATCAGGCCAGGTGCGAGTTACCTTCGACGGAGCGGTGAGTTTTGTTAAGGCTGCCTCAAAAACCGGGGCGCGAATTACAGCCGGCTCAAAGGTCAGAGTAGTTGGATTGGCTGACGAAAGTACTCTTGAAGTGGAAGAAATCGACTTAAGTTAGGAGGATTAAAATGTTCGAGGCTCTTTTCCTTCTGTTCATTCTGTTCTTGATGCTGGTTGGAGTTGTTCTGGCCTTTGTGTCAAGGTTTAAAAGATGCCCTGCAAACAAGATACTGGTCATATATGGGCGCACCGGAAATAAAGTGGCCAGGTGTATTCATGGAGGCGCAGCCTTTGTATGGCCGGTTTTACAGGATTACGAGTGGCTGGATCTTGAGCCTTTTGTTGTTCCCATTGAACTGACCAGCGCGCTTTCCAATGAGAATATCAGGGTGTCAGTGCCGACTACCGTAACCGCGGCCATAAGCACAGAACCCGGTATAATGCACAACGCTGCAATTCGTCTACTTGGTCTGAGTCAGGGAGAAGTCCAGAAACAGGCCCAGGACATAATCCTTGGACAGATGAGGGCGGTTATCGCCACCATGGCCATTGAGGAAATCAACACAGATAGACAGGCGTTCATGGGGAAAGTGAACGAGGCGGTTTCTGTTGAACTGGAAAAGATAGGCCTGGCTCTAGTTAATGTCAACATCAGGGACATTGAAGATGAGAGTGGATACATAGAGGCCCTTGGTAAGAAGGCCGCGGCTGAAGCTGTCAATCAAGCGCTGATCGATGTCGCGGACCAGGAGAAATACGGCAAGATCGGAGTGGCTGAAAGGGATAGGGATAGAAGGCAGGCTGTTGCAAACGCTAATTCCCAGGCCACTGTTGGAGAGGCTGAAGCTGAGAGGGACAGGCGTAAGGCTGTTGCAGCCGCGGAATCACTTGCCTCAATTGGAGAGGCTGACGCTGATCGCAATAGAAGGCAAAAGGTGGCTATGCTCGACGCTACAGCAGTGGAAACAGAGGCCCAGGCCAATTCACAGAAGGCCTCATATCTGGCCGGACAAAAGGTGGCTGAAGAAGAGGCTCGATCAAAATCCGCAACAGCTTCAATGAAGGCTGACGGTGAGATCCGAGTGGCTGAACAGGAAGCCCAGAGAGCGGCTGAAGAGGCAAGGGCGTCAAGGGAACAGGCCAGACTCAAGGCCGAGATCGTGGTTCCTGCAGAAGCTGCAAAAGAAAAGGCAATAGTGGACGCTGAGGCCGAGCGGCAACAGCACGTGCTTGTTGCTGATGGAGAGGCAAAAGCAACAAAGATCAAGATGGAAGCTGAAGGTCACGGGGCAAAGGCCATATTGGACGGAAAGGCGGCTGGATATAAGGCCCTGGTTGACGCGTGCGCGAGCAATCCATCACTTGCCGCCTCATTCCTGATCATAGAAAAACTCCTTGAAGTATCCAAGATACAATCTGAGGCTATAAAGAACCTGCCCCTGGACAAAGTGGTTGTATGGGATGGGGGCTCAGACGGTGGAGGTGTGAGCGATCTTGGCAGGAGAATGATGGGGGTTTTGCCGCCAATGCACGAGCTGGCCAAGGTTGCCGGCCTGGAATTACCGGAATACCTTGGAAAGGCCACAGGAGAAGGGCCAAAAAAAACCGACGCACAGGAAAAGGAAAACAAAAAGGGCGATAAAGAAAAGTAGTATTCTGGATGTTTAATATCAAGTTGAGGTCCGCGAAGTACAACGGCTATGGCTTGAGACTTGCTGGAGGCGGGAGTCCGATGAGCGAAGTTTTTGAGCCTGCGAATTAAACACAGCGAATCGGATCTGGCGCCAACCTGCTCACGTATGGAGAAATTGGGCTTTCAAGAATCAGTATGTTTCTGAGAGCAACTCAGTATAACTTCAATGCGCCCGGGTCACCGCTGAAATGGTTGAGCCGGGCGTTTTTTAGCTTGGTCTTTGCAATTTAAAAGAATAAGCTTAATTTCAACATATACTTCCATTTTGTACAAAATAAATGAAAAAGGGGGCCTTGAATGAGAATAGCGATGATAGGTCTGGGCAGGATGGGTATGAATATGGCAAAACGCCTGCTAAGGGGCGCCCATGAAGTTGTGGCCCATAACAGAAGTCCTGAAAAGGTGGACGAAATTGTAAAGGAAGGCGCGGAACCGGCTTATGAATTATTTGAGGCAGTTAGGGTTTTATCCAGGCCCCGGACATTGTGGTTGATGCTGCCTGCTGGAGATACAGTGGATGATCATATAGAAAAGCTCACAGAGGAGCTTTCAGAAGGAGACACCATAATCGATGGGGCAAACACATACTATAAGGATGATATAAGAAGAGCTGAAGCCCTGCACAAGAAGGGGATAAATTACCTTGATGTTGGAGTGAGCGGAGGAATATGGGGCCTAAAAGAGGGATTCTGTCTAATGATCGGGGGCCCCAGGGAAATATATGAGAAGCATGAGCCCATATTCAAAACCCTGGCGCCACAGGACGGATATCTTTACTGTGGGGGATCAGGGTCAGGTCATTTTGTAAAGATGGTACACAATGGTATAGAATACGGAATGATGCAGGCTTACGCTGAGGGTTTCGAGCTTCTTGAGGCCTCTCCTTTTGGAAAGGATATTGATTATGGAAGGCTGTCACATCTCTGGAACCAGGGTAGTGTTATAAGGTCATGGTTATTGGAGCTAATGGAGAGCGCTTTTGCGGACGATCCTCGATTGGAGAGCATAAAAGGATATGTTGATGATTCAGGAGAGGGCAGGTGGGCCGTTCAAGAGGCAGTGGATTTGGCCGTTGCAGCGCCTGTTACGGCAATGTCTTTATTCATGAGGTTCGGGTCAAGGCGGGACAACGCTTTTTCCAATCGAGTACTTGCGGCAATGCGTAAGGAATTTGGCGGACATGCGGTAAAGAAGGCTGATTGAAAAGGATGTGTTCATGTCCATGGAACAAAGACGGGCTTTTGTAAAACTCCTGTACAAGGCGGGTTGGTTTTTGGGGTTGATAAAGATCTTTTTCCCATGGGGCCCTAGGATGTCCATAAGCGATGAAAAACATAAGAAGATTTTTAAAGGAGCGGACCTGAGTGAGTTGGTAAGAACCGACCCGGCCACCATAGACATCTCTGAACTGGATTCAACACCTTTGAATGGATTTGAATCTATGGGGCTGGAGGACTGGGAAGCGGATCTCAAGTCCTGGAGACTCGAAATTGGGGGAAATGTGGAAAGACCCTTTGAGCTTTCCTATCAGGAAATACTGGAACTCCCGATTATTGAGAGGAAGGTTCTGTTGACCTGCCCAGGCTTCTTCAGTCAAATCGGACTTTGGACAGGCGTTTCCATTGGGGAGCTCTTTAAAAAAGCAGGGCTATATGAAGGCGTGAAATGGGTAACCATAAGCGGCCCTAAAGGCAATTATAAAAAGACGGCCAGGTTCCCAGTGGCTGCCGCTTTAAATGATAAAATTCTACTGGCCTATGGGGTCAATGGAGTAAAATTGCCTCAAAAACACGGATTCCCCTTGAGATTGGTGGCTGAAGGAGTTTACGCGGACGATTGGATTAAATATGTGGATAAGGTATCAGCTGATCTTTGATTGGCATTATTCGTAAGGAAGTATCATGGGCGTTTCAATTAAAGGCACTGCGTTATTGGCAGGGGATATTGGCGGCACAAAGACCAATCTGGCGTTATTTAGACGCGCGAAGGACAGGCCTGAGCAAGTGCGTTTTCAGTCCTTCCCAAGCTCCGAGTACTCTTCATTAGAGGAAATTCTGGAAAAATTTTCTGCAGAGCTTGATGTGGAAGTAGATTCCGCGTGCTTTGGTGTTGCGGGCCCTGTTACCAATGGAACGGCCGTAGTTACCAATCTGCCTTGGGTAGTGTCTGAAGATACGATAATCCAACGCTTTCAATGGAAAGAAGTAAAGGTCATAAATGATCTTACGGCTACTGCATTGGCAATACCTGTTCTCAGGGATGATGAATTGGAAGTCCTCAATGAAGCCGAACCCTTGGAAAATGAACCAATAGGTCTGCTTGCTCCAGGGACCGGGCTT
>CAZFJT010000128.1:0-503 GCA_964519135.1 uncultured Syntrophales bacterium
CTGTTCTCATCGACAAGCTCAACGCTGCCGAACTTCTGGATTTATTGGAGGAATTGGACGAGGAGGTTGTAGAGTCCATATTTCCGAAGATTGTCAAGCATGCCGAGTCAATAGATTTTTACCTGGAAGATCTGTTGCTTATGGGCTCGGTTGTAAGATCTCCGGCCATTGAAAGAGAGCTTCTTTTAGCCTCAGGGCCTCCTGTTGAATTGAGCAAAGAGGACATTTTGTCGGAGCTGACAGGGGCAAGTCAAAAAACAAAAAATACCTTGTTGACCGCTTGTGAAAAGTCCGGTTTCTTTGGAGATCTTGTTTATGAGGTTTGGGAAGGCGCGCCTGCGTATTTGAAAAAATACTTGAGATCTCTGAAGCCTAGAGAAGTGGCAATCTTTATGGAAAGGGCCGTTTCCGGCGCAAAACCAAATATCAAGTCAAAGGACGGTCAAGCGCCGGTGATCAGATTTAAGGACAAATTCCTAAACGAAATATATGATTCCTTACCC
>CAZFJT010000128.1:513-5394 GCA_964519135.1 uncultured Syntrophales bacterium
CATCTCAAGTCTATATACAAGAAAAACTGAGCCACATGATAGACGCTAAATTCCTAGTATCTTGACAAATTCAGGGTGGAGCTGGTAACCGAGATCCCTGGCCTTTATTGCGCTTTCTCTTGCTCTTTCCAATTCATTTTTGTGGTGATATGCAACAGCCAAATTGTTGTGGGCCATGGCAAAGTCCGGTTTTAATTCAACAGCCTTTTTGTTGTACTCTATGCTTTTGTCGATGTCCCCGATGGCGAGCGCGGCGTTTCCCAGGTTGATCAGAGCGGGTTCTGATTTTGGATTTATCACAAGGGCCTTTTGAAAGCTTTCCATAGCGTTTTCCATCATTCCCTTGTGCATAAAGGCCACTCCTATATTGACACACGCCTCGTCAAGATCCGGTCTGAATTCCAAGGCCTTAAGGCACTCTTCTATGCACTGGTCATAGTCTTGCTTCTGAAGATAAACTCCCCCTATGTTCACTCTGGCCTCCAGCATTCCCGGTCTAAGCTTTAAAGCGGCCCTGAACTCTTTTATCGCGGCGTCCAGATCGCCCTTTCTTACAAGATCCAGGCCTGAATTATAATGTTCAACCGCTGTTCCTGGTCCAGAGCTATCATCTTGTGTTTCTTGTCCATTGCTCCCCTGAACGGTTTGACTTTTGTCTCCATTGTCTTCATTCTTATCTTCGTGCATTTTTCCTCCGATTATATCTTTTTAATAATTTCGCTATGTGTTTTAACCCAGAAAATATATGTGTATGGAGTGCTAGTCAACATGTAGGGTAGACACAGGGGCTCATGATATGGCAAATGGACTGGATGTTATTAATGAATAGCCGCATTTCCTTATCTTTGAATGGATAGACGGTATGCCTGAAAAAAAATACAGGGTGATTCTTGAAAAAAGGATGCTTGGCGGTTTTGAGCAAAAGGAAGTGATCAAACAGCTTGGCAGGTTATTCAAGCGCGATGAAGCGTCTGTGATAGATTTGTTGAGAAACGCTCCGATAGTTATCAAGAAGTCCGTGGATTATGCAAGCGCTCAAAAGTATAAGACCGCGCTCAATAAAATAGGGGCCTGTTGTAGTGTGGAAGAGGAAGCGCCCAAGGATCGGCGTGAGCGGCATTCCAAGGCCCAGGGCGCCAAGAAACAGGCCAAAGAGCCCATCAAGGCTGAAGAAGATAATCAGTGCGAGAATTGCGGATATATCCCAGGTCGTGACGGAGAACTGGGAATTACCCACGGTGAGTGCCCCAGGTGTGGATTTGTGGCGGGTAAGAAACAAAGTCGGGGCCATGAATCCTCAATAAGCAGTTACGCGAACATTGAAGATGTATCAATTGATGTTTTCAAAAAAGAGCAATCATACGCTTCATGGGGGAGGAGAATCCTCGCGACAATCAATACGTGGTCTTTGTTCATGTCTGTTCACATGATAGTCCTGGTAATAGTGATACTGTTTTTGGCGCCGCGTGAAAAGGTTGGAACCCTTCTGGGAAAGGAGTTTTTCAAAAGCCTCTTTTCAGCCTACCCAGCCTTTTTATCTATTCTCAGCCTGTTTACGGTTATGGTGTTCATACCTTTGTTGAATTCAGGCAGGACCCTTGGGCAGAGGCTTGCGGGCATAAGACTGAAGAGTCTCAAATCAGGTGAGCCCGATTTATACATGCAAATTACAATGAGGGCCATTGCCGCAGTATTTCTTACTTATATACCCGGTCTGATCACCCTGATATTGGTAGGGGCAATGGGAGTTTACACCAATATAGGAGATAAAACGCGACTAATGATAATCTGCGCGATCATCTCGTGGGTGATGAGTTGGTTGATCTCCCTTTTTAACGAGCAGGGAAGGGGTTTTGTTGATATATGTTCAAGTGTGATTCAGGAAAATGATCATGACATTGGCGCGTCTGATGTTGGTTGGGTTTTGGCGCCATTCATTTTTGTGGTGTTCATGGTTATCCTGTTCGGTTTGATAATACCCCTTTCAATATAATCCTTGGCCGCATCAAAAAAATGGATTTTCCATGCCGGTGACAATCCCGTGACATTTACAACTGGTTGCAAGCGCGAATTTACCGCTGGGTATTTCATACAGGGCTTTTCTAAGGGCTTTCATTGTGTACCCACCTACTCCGGGCAATATCTGTTCACTTCTTATTACTGTGATTGGCCTCCCAAAAAATTCCGTTTTTCTCAAGAGATCATGCATCGGCTCTTTTCTGGGCCTTTTGGTCACTTGGCACAATGGGCCTTCAGGGCAGTTATCCGGGCATATAAAAGTGGCCCAAGAGCAGCAACCAGTATAATCGTCAATCTGTAACCAGTTTGGCGGGGGCGTGTCATCAATAATTTCCAGGCGTGCTCTTCTAATATTGGTCTTTGCTTTTAAGAAAGCTTCAGCCGCTATATGGGCAGGCGCCATAGGGACTATAATGGGATTCTTCCAGGAACAGTCCAATAACCGAGCCAAGTATTCCGCCGCGTCCTGGTGTATGAATTGATCCGATTCTGAAATCATTCCCTGGAGTTTGGATTGGGCAGAGTCCACAATGGTGAATCGAGCTTGTTTGAACGCTTGGGCGAGTCGCTGATGGGCGAGGTTCCCGAATTTGCCGTACCCTAAAATTATGAAACTACTATCAGCCAACAGGTTGTCCTTATTATGACTCTGAAATGATCAATTTCCATAATCTTATCTAGTGGTTCCGGATATGACTCTAGCTATTCCGGCCAGGTCTTTGCAAGAGGAGATGTTCCCATAAAATCCAGTTGATTCCAGAATGCTCTTAACTTCATCTTCCTGGGAATCGCCTATTTCTATGGCCAAGCCTCCCCCTGGTTTGAGATGTTCATAGGCATGGAGGCAGATACGCCTTATTATATCTAGTCCATCATGGCCCCCGTCAAGGGCCTCCAATGGCTCGTTGTCCTTTATCTCCCTTTCCAGGCCTCCTATGTCCGTGGTAGGTATATACGGAGGGTTTGAGACAATAAGGTCAAACCCACTGCCGCGGGCTATTGGATCAAAAAGATCCCCGAAAACCAATCTTATCCTGTCATCCAAATGGAATCTCTTGATATTTATCGCCGCGCATTTAAGGGCTTTATAGCTTATATCCACGGCAATGACGGAAGCTTCAGGGATCTCTGAAGCCAAACTCACGGATATTGCCCCGGACCCGACGCCCAATTCTAAAATAGATGGGGATAGTTTGCCTTTGAGTAACTTAATGGCCCTTTCCACAAGGGTTTCCGTCTCAGGCCTGGGAATGAGTGTTCCTGGGGTGACCTTAAATTCCATGGACCAGAATTCCTTACTCTCAGTGATCAGCGCGCATGGCGCGCGATTAGCCCTTTGAGTAACCATTTGCCGGAAAGATGCCCGCTCAGGCGCGGACAATGGTCTGTCCATGTTCATATAAAGGTATAATCGGTCCTTTTTCAGCGCGTGGGCCAATAAAACCTCCGCGTCCAGCCTGGGGGTATTCACGCCCTTTGAATCAAAGTAATCCGTGGTCCACTTGAGTATTTTCCTTATCGTCCAAACGGTCATTTTGTAATATCTATTTATATTTGCATTATCAATTGTACTGTTTTTTAATGGAACGCGCGCCTTGTATGAGGCGCCATTATAGACCCACGATCGGCTTGACTTTTGTTTCCATACACAGCTATTCTCGACAGTATCCATCTGCCACATTCCGCTGGAGAAAGCAATGAACATAATCGTCCTTGTAAAGCAGACTCCCGATACAGCGGAGGCGCGCATAGACCCTAAAACAGGTAATCTCATCAGAGAAGGGCTGCCAAGCATAATCAATCCAGAGGATAGGCATGGCATTGAGGCTGGTGTCTCATTAAAGGAAAGGCTAGGCGGGCACGTTACAATAGTTTCCATGGGGCCACCCCAGGCAATGGAGGCTATCTGCGAAGGGTTGGCAATGGGCGCGGATCTTGGTGTGTTGCTATCGGACAGGGTCTTTGGAGGCGCGGACACCTGGGCCACATCAACTGTATTGGCGGCTGCAATTAAAAGGATTGGCGAGTATGATCTGATTATAGCCGGACGCCAGGCCATAGATGGAGACACAGCCCAGATTGGTCCTCAAGTGGCCGAATGCTTGGGTATCCCCCAGCTTACATATGTGAAAAATCTGGAGGCTCAAGCCGGTAAAATAATAGTTGAAAGGGCGCTGGACGGGGAATGTGAGCGAATTGAAGCTCCAACCCCTGCTTTGATAACTGTTGTTGCTGACCTGAATCAGCCAAGGTCTCCACGGGTGGACCTTGCTCTGGACGCGGCCAAGGGGATAACGCCTATAGAGGCTTGGAATGCGGCCGATTTGGGGCTCAAGGCCTATGAAGTGGGATTGGCCGGGTCCCTGACCCATGTGATAAAGACCTTTGCCCCTGAACAAACCAGGGAGACGGAGTATTTTGAAGGAACACCATCTGAGATAGCCGGCGCTCTGATCGAACGTCTCAGGGAGCTGGAGATACTTTTAGGGGAGTGATATGTCCGATCTAACGGTCGATCTGGACAAATGCAATGGATGTGGAATGTGCGCGCGCTCATGTCCTTATGGCGCGATTGAGATAGTTGACAAGAAAGCCATAATCAGCGATTCCCGCTGTGTTCTGTGCGCTGCCTGCCTAGAGGCCTGTAAATTTGAAGCCTTGGTTGGAGATTTCCCGGTCAAAGAAGTCCCTGATTTTAGCGGTTATTCAGGGGTAATGGTTTTTGCCGAGAGTCATGGAGGGGAGTTTCACAAGTCCGCATATGAGCTGGTGGGTTGCGCAAGGACATTGGCCGATGATCTGGGTGAGGATGTCATAGTTGTGGGCCTTGGCAAGGGTCTGGATAATTCAGCCCAGGACATG
>CAZFJT010000128.1:5404-6967 GCA_964519135.1 uncultured Syntrophales bacterium
GGACATGATCAGCCACGGGGCTGACAAATGCGTATTGGTTGAAGACAACTCCTTTGACATCTATCAGACATGTTCTTACACACACGCGTTGAGCGAAATAATATTACAGCGCAAACCATCCGTGCTTTTGATCGCGGCTACCCACTTGGGACGTGACCTCGCTCCAAGGATAGCCAGAAGGCTGGAATTGGGACTAACCGCAGACTGTACAAGGCTATCCATAGATCCTGAACAGAAGTTGCTTTTGCAGACCAGACCCGCGTTTGGCGGCAATATAATGGCTACAATAGTTTCCAAATATTCCAGGCCCCAATCCGCGACTGTAAGGCCGGGCATTATGAAGGCCCTGCCCCCTGACCCCTCAAGAAAAGGGGAGATATTGGTTGAATCCATTGCCATGGAAGCATGCAAGGAGTTCACAAATCTCCTGGAATGCATAAAGGATGAGAACAAGGGACCGGATCTGACCAATGCTAAGATCATTGTGGCCGGAGGACGTCCAGTTTGTTCCCAACAAGGAATGAAGGTCCTCAAAGAATTCGCGGACGCAGTAGGCGCTCAGGTGGCTTGTACAAGGATAGTAGTGGAAGAGGGATATCTGCCGGCCGCACATCAGGTTGGGCAAACCGGTAAGACAGTTCGGCCGGAAGTCTACTTTGCCTGCGGTATTTCAGGCGCGATTCAACACAGGGCCGGTATGGACGGCGCCAGACGCATAGTGGCAATAAACAAGGACCCGGACGCGGCTATTTTCGAAGTGGCTGATTTCGCAATTGTTGGTGATCTTTATGAGATTTTACCCGCGATCGCCAAGGCTATAAAAAGCTGATTATGATCTTTTCCAGGGAGCGTCCAATTGGGTTTGCCAATATTGAGTTTTAACCATTGAACTTAATCCGACCAAGACAAGTGAGTGTAATATTTAGAGCAAAGTTGCGCTATTAGCTTATTTATTGTTTTTGAGCAGAGCCCCAGGAGGAGCATATATTGAACAGTATACCCCGGCCTAATCCCGATGACCTGGTAAGGAAGATTTACGCAGGATTCACAGAGGAACAGATCATTCCCAAGGCCCGTGAAATAGACGAGGCAGGGGAATTTCCTTGGTGGATGTTCAAAAAGATTGCTGAAACAGGCGCGTATGGAATCAGATATCCAAAATCAGTGGGAGGCGCCAATGGGACCACTACCCAATTCTGTATTATGGTCGAAGAATTGGCCAGGGGTTCCATGAGTATTGCCGCGTTCACAGCCATGCAGTGCCTTATGGGAACAAATTTTCTATACGAATACGGTACCCCTGATCAGCATGAAAGATTATTGAAGCCCGCGCTTCAGGGTGAAAAGGTGGCGTCTTTCGCTTTAACCGAGGCGGACGCGGCCACTGACCTGGGGGGGGTAAAGACCACTGCCATTCTGAAAGACGACAAGTGGGTAATAAATGGTTCCAAGACTTGGATAACAAACGCTCCAGTAGCGGATTTCTTTACTGTCCTTTGTCAGACTGAAAAAGCCAAGGGACTAAAGGGTTTGAACTTTTTTCTAATAGAGCGTGGTACGCCC
>CAZFJT010000128.1:6977-7689 GCA_964519135.1 uncultured Syntrophales bacterium
AATTTTCAAAAAAATTCGATAAATTGGGCACCAGGGCCACAGAGATATCTGAGCTGGCCTTCACTGATGTTGTTGTTCCATTCGAGAACAGACTGGGCGCCGAGGGCCAAGGGGTGGGAAATTTGCTGCGAATACTGGCTGTGATAAGAACTATGACGGCCGCGTTGTCTTTGGGGTTGGCAAGGGCCGCGTACGACGCGTCAAAGTCTTATGCTATGGAACGGACCCAATTCAAGAAAAGAATAGGGAGCTATCAGTTAATACAGCAGAAAATAGCCAATATGGCCACTGACATCTGGGCTTCCCATTTAATGACCTATAAAGCCGCGGAACTTGTGGACTCAGGGGCTAGGGCTCTCCAAGAGTCTTCCATGGCCAAGTACTTTGCCTCTGAGACAGCTTGCAGGTGTTCTGATGAAGCAACCAGAATATACGGGGCGTATAGTTACTCAATGGAATACGATGTGCAGAGGTTCTACAGGGATTGCAGATTTCTGCTATTTGGAGGCGGGACCTCCGAGATTCTCCAGACGATAATATCCCGTGAATCCGGTGTTTACTAGGCTGAAACCGGGAGTCTCACGGGATCCTTATCAATAGGTTCATTTCTTTGGGGAAATGTCTGTCTCTATGAAGCTTTCCAATTCAGTTTTAATGGTTTCCAAAGAAACCAGGCTCGCCTTTCTACTTGTGGTGATAACTTTTCCACTTA
>CAZFJT010000129.1:0-7652 GCA_964519135.1 uncultured Syntrophales bacterium
GCAATCCTCAGGAGGGGAGCTACTGCGCGTAGGGCGATAACTCCTTCGATCAGCGGCTCAAAAGCTTATGAATGAAGCATTGTCTAAACTGGATATATGGCGGTCCGCCGAGGACCTCCCCTCCTGGACCTCCCCATCGAGCGTCCGACCGTTGCGGACCGGAATGAAATTTCATTTCATTCCGTATTATATTTCGAATTACTATTAAAGGGACTTAAGAGCGCTCTTGGGATCATGTTGAAGCTTAACACCGAATATACGCTCGCCTGCCTGTATTTTACTCTCTATCGCGCTGCCATCCAATAAAGGAATCAGTCTGACGGATAGATCTCTGTCTATTGATAATTGAAGCAGCTCAATGGCCACAGCATGCTCTGAGTAGCTCAAGGCCTTGTGACATAGGGCCACATCTTGGTTCTTCGCAGCCAGTGTTTCCAGTATTGCGCCCAATCTGCGAGCGTTCTCATTCCTTATCCAGGTTTTGAGATCTGAAATTCCAGGGGATGGATCAAGCTCTCCAAGGCTGTGATAAATGGCCAGATATTGATAAACTTTGATCAATTCACTTTTTATGTAATCATTTTCATTGCTCTCACTTTCTTTAAAATCATCGATCCATTGTGAAACAGGCCTTTGGTTTGGGTGAAATTTTACAACGAAAACAGGCCTTTCTTTCCGCGTGCGGGTCCCATTTGGGGAGTCAACATTCTTGATTATTTCTTGGAGCTTTGATCTGAGAATCCCCTTGAATTTTATCCTGAAGAAATATGATTCAATTATCCACAATATTACAGGTATCTGGATAATCATGGCTATGGCCTGGTCACTGATCAAGTGTTTTACCACAAGCAGAAAGCAACATCCCAAAATGGCCCCAAATTTTTGACACGCGCCTCTGATATACGATCTTAACCAAGGCGCTGCGGAAGATGGCATCAAGCTGAAAAGATTAGCCTGAACCGGAGAGGATATTGAGTTCAATATCAATTGGGTGGAAAACTTTGCGTATATACCGGCCAATATGTTGAAAAAAGCGCCAATGGCCAAGAAGACGACGCTGAAGTTTATAGGCGCCACAAGCGCTGCTGTTGGCAGATCCATTTTTGAGTAGATTTTCTTAAGGGCTGAGATGAGCGCGAATGAAGCCAGAGCAGTAGCTGCCCTGAATAGGCTGAAAAATGTAACCAAAAAGTGTTCGTATCTATAAGTTTCATGCGCGATTGACATGAACAGATAATGGAGAACAGGAACCAGAAAGTTGCTTAAAATGGCCCCTATCACGAGGTACCTGACAATTGGGTAAGACTCCATGAGTTTTAAGAGATCTCTCACCCTAGTCTTGGCCCGCGTAGAATCATTTTTTGGGGCGCGACGGTGATCACCGAAAAACTTCCAGCCCGATCTTGAAATGTATAAAGCTGATGATAACCAAACAGCGGAGGCGATAATCAAAATGGAAGGCCCGCCTATGAGCGACCAAATGGGTTTGGTCAATATAGATCCCAGCGCGTGGAATATGGTAAAGGTGGCGGTTACAAAGGGAAATATTCTCTTGGATTGGCGTGTGTCAAATAGATCGCCGCTTAGATTCCATACATATATCGCGGCTAACGACACATATAAATAAAGCAGTAATCTAGCAATTAGAAGCGATTCCTTTACCTGGGCCTCTACCAAGAGGTAAAGGACCAATGTACAGCCCGCAATAATAAACCTTAGTCCAGCATATTGTTTATATTGGGGAATTGTCTTGTCCAAGTAAGACATGAGGGTTGCGCCCGCAATTGTGATAAATGAGCCCGCGAGCAAGAGCCAGGGAACATAGTGAGGTCCGTAACGCTCCAACAGGGCCGCGTCCGTATAATTTCTCACAAGGCAAGCCACGAACGTACTGGAACCTATAGCCGATCCAAGCCATAGGGCTCGAGGAATTTCATCTTCATGAAAGTCAAAGAATCTTTTCAGTACATGGGCAAACATAATTTTCAAAAGCCGCGCCTAATTGTATCTTTACAAAAGGCTCTCGGTTTTGTTTGACATGGGCCATACAAGGCTTTAAATTATGCAATGAACTATTTATTATTTCCCGGAAAGCCCATTAAATAAACATATAGTATTGTAATAAACCCGGATCCGTCTTGGATAATATTCTCAACCGGTAACTTATGCAAAATAAATTCTTCGGAATCACGAATTTGAAATTTTGATTCATTATTCCGATGTTTTTTTGACCGGCTCACCAGAGCTGGAATCATAATTGAATTTAGTTCTAAGCCCTTTCTCACCAACTTTTTCAAAAAGGAGACATGGAATGAAGAAGATCGTTTTGGCGCTTTTAGCTACGTTTGTACTATCTTTTGCCGCTGCGCCGGGCCATGTGTTTTCCCAGGACGAAATAATCTTGGGAGTCCCCACTTCTTTGACCGCATTAGAGGGCCGCGAATCTCTGAACGCAGTTAAAATGGCTGTGGATGAGATCAATGGGGACGGTGGAGTAAAAGTCGGCGACAAAAAAATGATGATCAAGCTTCAGACAATAGATTTAAGGGATTCATCGCCAGGTGTTCCTGTTTCTGAGGCGTTATTGGGATTGGAAAAGCTTATTACAGTCAATAAGGTGAACGCGATAGTTGTGGGGCCATTTCGATCAGAGGCTTTGCTCGCGGGTATGGACATAATCGCCAAGTACAAGATCCCGACCCTTGGCACAATAGCAATGTCTCCCAAATCAGAGGCAAAGATTAAGGGAGACAAGGAAAAATACAAATATTGCTTCAGGGTGTGCCTTAACGCCAAGTATCTGGTTTCATATCTCGCCAAGACCCTTGGCTTCATGAACAAGCAATTCGGTTTTGATAAGCTCTATGTAATGCACCAGGATGTGCTTTGGGCCAGGATGACCGGTCAGATAACGTCTAAAGTGGTCACATCAAAGATGGGATGGACTGAAGTGGGAACTGAAGCCTATCCTACTGGGGCCTCAGATTTCGCTCCAGGGCTCCAAAAGGCCAAAGTTAAGGGCGCCCAGGTTATACTGCCGGTCTTTGATATGCCCCAGAGCGGAATCCTGCTAAAGCAGTGGCAGAGCATGAAGATTCCGGCCATTTTAACAGGATTCATCTCGCCGATGGCAGGCCCTGGCGCGTGGAAGACTTTTAAGGGCAATATCGCAGGTCTTATGAATACCAACTTTGAGATCGGCAGCGCAATCCCCACTGAAAAATACAAACCTGCCAAGGAATTTTACGAAAAATACGAAAAGAAATATGGAAAGCCAATGGAGGCCGGACACGGGCCCGCGCCGTCCTATGACGCGGTTTATGTGTTGGCTGAAGCCATTGAAAGGGCAGGAAATCTGGACCCTGATAAGATAGTTGAGGAGCTTGAGAAAACCGATAGACCAAGCGTAATAGGTAGAATCAAGTTTGATGACGGTCATCAGGCCATCTATGGCGATGATCCTGAGAAAACCGCTGTAGGATGTGTGGCCCAATGGACGGACAAAGGTGAGCGAGTGATAGTGTTCCCTGAATCCATCGCGGAAGGCGAGATCAAGCTGCCGGATTGGGTGAAAAAAGCTAAATAAAGATAAGTAAATTGACCTTTGTGCAATAAGTTTTTTTGTATTCCATTGTACTTGCAAGCCGCGTGAGGTCTCCCTTGAACGCAAAATTCGGCGGCCTCCCGTGGCTCCAATGGAAAGGGACCTCACGTTTTTGGGATCGGAAAGAATTTTCGACAATTTATACGATGGGGACCTGTTCACAAGTCCTAATGGAATCTGATTTGCAGGCAAGAGAAAGAATCAGCCTATTCAGGAGTCTTTTCGGATGTGGGAAGTAACGATTGTTTATGGATTCATCAACGGTGTTATCCTCGCCTTGATCGCGCTTGGGTTCAGCCTAACCTTTGGAATAAGCGGAGTATCAAACTTCGCATATGGCGCTTTCTATGTTTTTGCCGGTTATTGCGCATGGATTCTGACTAATAGTATCGGTCTTCCATTTGCGGCAGCGGCGATCTTATCAGTATTAATTTCTGCGCTCCTTGGCGGCTTGATGTACAGATTCGTTCTTCTCAGGGTCAGAGGGATGGAAATATCAGAGGTTATAGTAACCTTTGGAATTGGCCTAGCCATTTTGGAGCTGTTCAGGTACCTGGGTTTCACGGGCTTTGAATACACTTTACCCGCGTTCACTGACGGCAGTGTTATGATCGGTAACACATATGTGGACCACCAGCGGCTCTGGATAGTGGGTATAGGCGTCGCGCTTGCAGTTTCATTATATCTCTTTACCCATTATACCAAAATGGGCCTCGCGTTCAGGGGAATTGCCCAGGATGAGCGCACGGCCTTATCACTTGGAATCAATTCCGACAGGGTTGCTGGACTGAGTGTGGCCTTTGGCGCGGGATTGGCGGCAATAGCGGCCATTGTGATATTGCCCAGGGGAATCATATCAGTGAATGAGGGCTATGATGTGCTTATAAACGCAATGGCTGTTTGTATAGTGGGAGGCCTGGGCAGTTCGGTGGGTGTTGTAGCTGCTGCCTTTCTCATAGGTTACGCCCAGATAATAACAGATTCATTCGTTGGCCCACATTGGAAGATGATCGTCTCATTGATGGCAATATTTTTGATCCTTATTTTGAAACCCTCGGGCCTATTCGGGGAGCAAAAGGAGCTGGAAGAAAGAATTTGAGTCTTAAGATCATTAAACTTTTAGTTACAAAAACTGCTGGAAGCGGGTATTAAATGTGACCAAAAAACTGAGAAAAGAAAGAATAGACAGGGGCATAAAGGCCAGATCAGATGATATGTTCGCGCTTACGTCATGGCGGGAGATGGCTTATACGGCCTTACCGCCCTTGGCGCCCGTGGTTCTGTTGCTGATTGTCCCATTGTTTGCTCCAATATATATGAAAAAGGTCATCATCTCGTCCGCGATATTCGCGCTGTTGGCTATGAGCTGGGATTTCCTGGTCTCAGTGGGGATGGTGTCTTTGGGTCAGGCGTTGTTCTTTGGTGTGGGCGCCTATTGTTCGGCAAGCTTGAATTTATACCTTGGCTTTCCAATCTGGTTGTCCATTCCTTGCGCTTCAGTGATGGGCGGAGGTTTATGCGCAATATTTCTGCTGCCTGTTCTAAGGCTGCGGGGCGTATATTTTGCAATGGTCACTCTGGTTTTACCATTGATGATAGAGCGAATAGTTGAGGCCACAGGGGTGCTTGGAGGGACGGAAGGGCTCACTGGATTGTCTGAATTCCCCAATGTATGGGTTGAGGTGTATGTCCTTGCAGCAGTGGCCCTGGCGGTTTTATTCGGTTTCAGGCGACTTATGTCTTCTGATTACGGCCTTATACTGAAAGGCATAAAAGATAATGATCGCTCTGTGATGAGCTCAGGTATTAATATCTATTGGTACAAGACCCAGGCTTTGTTCATAGCCGGATCAGTAGGCGCTTTTTGCGGCGCGTACATGTCCCATGTGTATCATTTTGCTGGTATGGCCAGCTTTGCCCTTGATTATTCCATTCTGCCCTTGGCCTCATCAGTGGTAGGGGGCATAGGAACCTTTGCAGGCCCATTTCTGGGGGCGTTCATACTTTCCCCCCTGTCGGAGCTGTTAAGAGGAGTTGGGGGCCTACGCACGGTTATTTATTCCCTTGCCTTGGTATTCTTTGTGGTGGCTGTGCCTGAAGGTATATTCCATTATGTCCAGCGCAAGTACCAGCAGTTTGAGAGATGGGTGGAAGTGGATGGTTGAACCCATGGCCAACTATTAGTCACAGAAGCAGGGGTGTATTAAAACCCGCGACCAATGAGTACAACCGGTATGAACATCTTATAGGAATTAGCTTAGAAAGATCGAACATAATAAGGGTTGTCCTGCTTCCGATGAGCGAAGTTTCCTGAGCCTGCGAATTTAACACAGCGAATCGGAACGCTGGTCAACTTTCGTAGTCGCTTTTATGCGATGGGAGTTGGTAGTAGCCCAAGTGAAATTACAGGAATCAAGGCGCTCCATATGAATCAGGATAACATCATTCTGGAAGTAAGAAACCTCAGCAAGAATTTTGGTGGGGTACAGGCGGTATCCAATGTGAGCTTTGACCTGCAAGAAGGTGAGCTGCTGGGATTAATCGGTCCAAATGGGTCCGGCAAAACCACTTTAGTGAATTTGCTCACAGGTTTTGTAAAGCCCAACGCGGGCTCGGTTGTGTATAAAGGTCAAAATATTACAGGGAAAGCGCCATATTATATTTCCAAAATAGGAATAGCCCGCACATTTCAAATGGTGCGGCCCTTCTCGGAATTACCCGCGTACAAGAACCTGGTGATCCCTCTGTCGTCTCCAAGGATAAAGGCTGTGAGAGGTGGGAAATACGGTGATAAAGACTCTGTTGCCAAGGACTTGCTGGAGGAAGTGGGATTTGAACGGGAATCCTCTGTAACGTACAAAGCCGCGGGCAGTTTGCCCCATGGATACTTGAAGCGCCTGGAGCTTGCCAGATGTCTCGCTCTTAGGGCTGATCTCATTATTCTGGATGAACTGTTTTCAGGTCTTAGTATAGCCGAACTTGCCGGTATATTGCCTATAATTGAAAAGCTGCGCTTAGAGGGCAAAACTATCATAATGATAGAGCATAGATTAAGGGAATTGTTCAGGATCGCTGATAGGGCCTTGGCCTTGAATTTCGGTATGGCCATTGCCATTGGCAAGCCCCAAGAGGTGATGGAAATGGAACAAGTTAAACAGGCCTATTTGGGGTCAGAGTAGCTGTTTTGGGCATGGGGCTTTTTGTAAGATAACAATCATGGATACACATATGGCGGGTCATTATGCTTGAATTGAAAAATTTAATGGTATTTTACGAGAACGCCATTGCTTTGAACGACTTCAGCATGGAAGTGTCCGCAGGCGCGATTGTGGCTGTAATAGGTTCCAACAGCGCGGGTAAGACCACTCTTCTCAATACTGTGTCAGGCTTGATTCTGGACACTCAGATCAAGGAGTTGCGAAGGGGCGGAGAAAGAATAACCATTTATGGATCAGTTATTTTCATGGGTGAGGATGTTGGGCGCCTACCTGCGTACAAACGTGTATCCAGGGGAATCACCCTTTGCAGGGAGAGGCATCCGATATTTCCTGAATCCGACCTAGTGGAGAATCTAAAGATCGCCAGTCACCTTAGACCAAGGGCTGAAGTAAAAAATTCCATGGACCATGTGTTTGAGCTTTTTCCCACTTTGGTAAGATTAAAGGCTCGCAAGGCCGGCTTTCTCAGTGGAGGAGAGCAGCAGATGTTGAGCATAGGGATGGCGTTGATGGCCAAGCCTGAGCTGCTGCTGTTGGATGAACCGCTCCTCGGCTTGAGCCCTGTCATGCAAAACGCTCTTGTGGAAGCAATTAAGAAAATCAGCGAGGAAACTAATCTGACAATAATTATTGGAGAGCAGTTCGCGAGACCTATACTTCCAATGATTGATTATGGATACATCATTGAAAATGGAATGCTCACCCTGCAGGGAACCGGCTCTGAGCTCATGGGAAACCAGGAAGATAAAACAGCATACTTCGGAGTTTAATTATTTGGAGAAATTTAATAGTTCATCGGGCGCCAATGGGTTCTGCGCCCGGTTCTATTG
>CAZFJT010000130.1:0-7633 GCA_964519135.1 uncultured Syntrophales bacterium
ACTACCAAGAGCCCTTACCCTGGGATTAAATCACCCTGCCCTATGAAAATTTATCCTTTCCGTCTATGATATGCTCAAATTCCGAGACTGTCGATTGTACTGATTGCTCTAATCCACATTACACAAAAAATGTCCCAGTTCCCAAAATTCAGACCTGACCTGGAAGTATTTGAACACACTGATGATCCAGGCCCATCCTTTGTGGTGTTAAAAGACCCGGTCTCTCAGAAGTTCTTTCGCTTGTCCCTTTACGAATACAGATTTCTAAAAGAACTCGACGGACACTCGTCATTGGATGAAGTCAGGCTGAGGCTGGAAAAGAAGCTCTGCTATTATTCTTTGGAAGACGTGGAGCTTATTGTGAGAAAGGCGGCTGAATCGGGCCTGGTCCTTGGAACAGCCTTCGGCTCTTCCAGATATCAGATGGCCCTAAAGGAACGTATAGGAGAAATGAAAAGAAAGCAGCGGCTTTCAAGCGTATATTTCCTATTCATTCCTATTCTGAACCCTGACCGTTTCCTGGAAAAAACCCTGTGGATCTTTAATATCCTATGGAATCGATTAACAGGGACAATTATAGCCCTTGCCTCAATAGGCGCCCTGTACCTCATTATAGCCGGGATTCCTAAGATAAAGGGAGAATACCTATATTTTTTCAATTTAAAAAACATGATCTACCTTTGGATCACAATAGCCATAACCAAACTTGTCCACGAATTCGCGCACGCGTATACCGCTAAACGCTATGGACTGCACGTTCCCCAAATGGGCATAGCTTTTTTGATCTTTTTTCCTTGCCTTTACTGTAATACCACTGACGCATGGAGTCTGGCCCGCAGGAAAGAAAGGATGGCCATAAGCGGGGCCGGAGTAATATCAGAGTTGTCCCTGGCCATCTTGGCCATATATGTTTGGTACTTCTCCAAGCCTGGGTTGATCAACTCACTTTCCTTTTACTTGATGGGTGTTTCATTGATTTCAACATTGTTCTTCAATGGAAACCCATTGTTAAAATTTGACGGATATTTCGTGTTAACCGATTACCTCAGGAAGCCTAATCTGTATTCCAAATCCTTTGCCCAGATAAAATATATGTTTATGAACCTTGTTTTAGGCGATTCCAGAGCGCAACCGGCCGCTAAAAATAATACAGAGAAGGCGCTTTTCACATTTTATGGAATAAGCTCTTTTATTTATAGGATATTCTTGTACATTGGAATCATAGCCGGTGTGTATTACCGTTTTGATAAAACGATTGGTATTATTCTGGCTGCGCTTGCATTCGGGCTTTTTGTGGCAAGACCCATAATAAGGGGGATTTCAAGTTTGTTCAAACAACGCAATCACATATATCCCAGACCTAGAGGTGCGTTATTCCTTTTAACCGCCCTAATACTTGGAATAGTAGTACTGGCCGTTCCTTTGCCAAGGAATTCCGTATATCCGTGTTATGTGGATTCAGATCTGAAACAGAAAATGACCGTTCCTCTTCAGACATGGATATCCCGATGTAATGTTCAGGAAGGCCAAGAGGTTCAAAAGGGCGATATTCTATATGCTCTGGAAACTTCGGCCTTGGAATTGAGATTGTATAAGGAACTTACTGCAAAAAAGATCGTTGAGCTGGAGCTGAAATTGCTGCTGTTGGATGAGGCGCAAAGGGCTGAAGCGCCGGGAAAACTCATGGAATTACTTCAAGCTGAAGAGGAAATCACACGCACACAGGAGCGGTTGTCTGAGGCTAGGGAGGGTTTTGTGGCGCCCTTTTCCGGAGTTGTAACAAGTTTGGATCCCAGGATGAAGAAGGGATTTCAGCCAGGGGCCGGAGAAATCATAGGCGCCCTGGAGTCCACGGTTATTTGCGCTATACATGGGTTTGTGCCAGAAGAAGATCTGGATAAGTTGAAACCAGGGGATAGTGTCAGTGTGAGGTTCAATAGCGTCGGCGCTAAGGTTTACAAGGGGTCAATTCATGAAATCAAACCGTTTTCAGAAGACAATTTAAAGGAATCTCCATTCTCGAGCCGTTTCGGTGGAGAGCTGGCCACTGAAATCACCAGCCCGGAAACCCGGGACACCCCCCTTGAAGCCCAGTACGATTGTGTAATACAGTTTAACAATCCAAATGGCGCGATCCCATTGGGAATCACAGGTAGGATGATCGTATCATCCAGGCCTGAGAGTATTGGAAAAGCCATAATTAATAAGCTGACGAGAACTTTTAATAGAGAGTCGCTTTTGTAAATAAAACATGAGTTGGGATTTGAGGCGTGGGAGATATTGTGGAAGACGCAATTGATAAAAACAAAGTTCCTCATCAGTCGCCCCCAGGGGAACAAACGCTGGCCATGGGGTTGGAGTTCGCCTCAAGATGCGCAACAGCAAAGTCCTATGATGAAGTTTGTTTCATTCTGACCAATGACTTGAGGATACTCGCGGGTTTTGACAGATGCTTCCTGATTACCCACTTCGGTCAAAAATCCGGTTTGGTCGCAGCCACTCACCAGCCAACCCTGGAAGGAAAATCAAGGATACAGGACATTCTGGGAGCGATGGCCCCTAAACTCCGGGAACTGAACAAGCCGGTGGTAATTGATAAAGATGCAAACTCTGAAAATCATACGGGATATGAAGAAGATCATGGCGCTATAAAAGAGCTGCGGTCGTACATGGATATCTCCAGGGCAAAATATCTTTGCCTCGCGCCCTTGATTTTCCAAGAGAATCCAGTGGGCCATTTGCTGATGGAATATGAAGAAAAGAATCCCCCGGGCAAGACGGCAATCATGACGCTTGTGAAGATGGGTCCAAGCTTTGCATCGGCCCTCACAAGCCATTGGATACTTGAAAACAAGCCGAGTCTGGCCGGTCAAATTGTGGCAATAGACAATAACGTGAAAAAAGGTTCTTCCCTATTGGAAAGAAAAGGCTTGATAGCTATGGTGGGAGCGCTGATATTCGCGCTGTTGATTTTTGCCATACCTGTTACAAAAACAGTGGGTGGTGAAGCAGAGATAGTCCCCCAGGAAAAGCAATACGCATTCTGCAAGATTGGAGGTTTAATCAAAAAGGTCTTTGTAAAAAGGGGGTCTGAGGTTAAAACCGGCCAAATACTTGCGGTTTTGGATTCAAGGGATCTTGACCACAGTATATCCAAAGAAAACAGGCATTTCGAAATACTTGGTAAGGAGATTGAACTATTGAGGAGCAGGTCTTTTGATGATCCCTCAAAATTAGCCAGAGGGGAGTTACTTGAATTAAAGAGGCAAAATGTTAAAGAAGAGCTGAATTACCTGCTTTGGCAAAGAGAATTCCTGAATATAAAATCTCCCGGTGATGGCCTTATTGTTACCAAAGATGTGGACACATTGTCCGGTAAGAAGCTTGAACCAGGCGCGCCATTTTGTGAAATTGCTGAGACCGACTCAATCAAAGCGGATGTTTTTGTTCCAGAAGAAAGAATTCTTAGCGTAAGACATGGCCAAAAAATGTACATCTATTTGAACAATGAGCCTGGGAGGTCACATGAATTGATTGTTGAGGAGATCTCAGCCAAATCTCAGGTCAAGAGCAGACTGGGCAATGTTTTCAAAGTAAGCGGAAGATTTCTGGCGCCCAATGATCACCTAAGAATTGGAATGAAAGGTATAGGCAAGATTCACGTGGGTAAATCCAATGTTTGGTCTATTCTCAGCTCTCGTCTTATTGCCAGATGGAACCAGTTATCAATATACTTCTATTAACTCTCGAGGAACAAGATCTTCTCCAGTATTGAACAGAAATCCCCATATGGCTTTTCCAAAAAGAAGTTCGTTGGCTTTTTGAATCGAGGCTTGAAAATGGCGCTATTAAACCAGACACACAGAATCATTATTGTGACCACAGTCATAACTACAATCGTCCTGTTTCTGGCGCTAAAATTGATCCTTGCCTCAACATTCATGAATTTGGAAACCAAAAGGGCCCTCACCAACATGCGCCGGGTTTTGGCCGCGATAGATCATGATCTGAAAAATTTGGACTCCACAGTCTTTGATTGGGCCACTTGGGATGAATCATACGATTTTATAAAGACAGGGGATAAAGACTTTATAAATACCAGTATAATCAAATCCACTTTTGAGGGCCTGAACATTAATTTGCTGATATTTGTGGACACCCATTCCAGGATAATAGCCGCGGGCGCCTATGATTTAGACAATGAGAAATTCATTGACATACCGTCCCAAATAAAAATTCATATTAAGCGAAGGGGCAAACTGGTCTTGCATAAAAATGTCGAGGGTTCGGTGGCTGGTTTTCTGAGATTGGGAAACAGGGCGATGATGTTGGCGTCCAGGCCTATTGTTACCGGCGATCAAAAAGGCCCTATTCGCGGGGCGGTAATCATGGGCCGGTATTTGTCCAATAAAGGCGTGTCCGAATTGGGTAAAAGGCTTGGATTGGACCTTTCCATGAAGGTGATGGATCAAAAATCCTTGAGCGCAAAGATGGAAGGTAAATGCCAAAAAGTATCAGGACCATTCAAGGTCTGTATTAAAGATGTATCTGGGGAAGTATTAAAGGCTCAGTCTGTCATTAAAGATATCAATGGGGTTGATTCGATTCTTGTGCAAATCAATTCTAAAATGACCATAGTGGAAAAGGGTCATGAAGCCTTCCAGTATTTTGCGGTGGCTCTGGTGTCATCATCAATACTTTTCCTTTTAATAAACTTTGTTTTTATGGGACGGTCGGCAAAATCATTGATGGAGAGTGAAGAAAAATACAGGAACCTTGTGGCTCACTCTCCCGGTATAGTGGCTCTGGTTGAAGACGGGAAAATCGCCTATGCCAACAGGGCCTTTTCTGAGCTATTGGGCTATGATAGCCCTTTGGCAATGGAAGGTTTAAATTTCTTTGATTTAGTGGAGGATGATTTCAGGTCAGTTATGGAATATCAATTAACGCTCGCCTCAGAAACTAAAAGAGTCTTTCCTTTTAGTGAGCATAGTATGAAAACAAAAGACGGATCACAGGTTCATTTGGAAGCAACTGTAATACCAGTAAATATAGACAAGAAATATGAGAATCAAAAAACATTTACACAGTACGTGGCCATAGATGTAACCGAGAAGCGAGCGGCCCAGTTAGCCCTTGTGGAGAGCGAGAAAAGATACAGGTCGGTAGTTGAGGATCAGACTGAATTGATCTGTAGATATGAGCCTGACGGCAAACTCATATTTGTTAATGAAGCTTATTGCAGATACTTTGAAAAGAGAAAAGAGGATCTTCTTGGTTCCAATTTTCTTGTGTTACTCCCAGAGGAAGATCGCAAAGTTGTCAAGAAATATATCGGTTCCTTTAAGCCTGGGCATGAAACATCTTCAATCGCGCATAGGGTCATAGGCCCGGACAATTCCATAAGGTGGCTGGAATGGACTGACAGAGCTATTATTGACGAACACGGAGAAGTGATTGGATTTCAGGCGGTGGGTAGAGATATCACCACTTTAAGAAGCGCATACCAGCAATTGCAAAACAGTCGACAAAGATTGAGCTATCTTCTTTCTTCAAGCCCTGCGGTCATATACACATGTGAGCCGGGCGGCGACTTTGGCGCCACATTTATAAGTGAAAACGTGATTAAACAAACAGGCTGGCGGCCCCAGGACTTTATTGATTCGCCATCGTTCTGGATGGATCATATTCATCCTGATGACTTGGAAAACGTTATGGAGAATTCAAAACAGATATTAACCACAGGACACATGAGCCATGAATACAGATTCCTCACTAAATCCGGCGCCTACCTGTGGATGAGGGACGAGCTGATTACTATTCGTAATGAACGGGGAAATCCCCAAGAACTTGTGGGGTCATGGATCGACATCACTGAAAGACGCAACGCTGAAGAGAAAATCAAGTCATCTTTAAAAGAGAAGGAAGCCCTGTTGCAAGAGGTCCACCACAGGGTTAAGAATAACCTTCAAATCATGTCAAGCCTCCTGGACCTGCAAAGTTCTGAAGTAAAGGATCCAGAAGACGCCGTCCAATTTCAGGACGCCCAAGGAAGGATATGGTCAATGGCGTTGGCCCATGAAAAACTATATCTTTCAGAAAACTTGTCTGAAATTCCAATGGACGAATATATAACCGATTTGGCCCTTGACGTGGTCACATCATATTCCACATTTCATGAAGGGGCTCAGGTGGTCTCTGATGTTGAACCTATCTCTCTTGGCATAGACAAGGCCGCCCCTTGTGGCCTGATCGTTTATGAGCTGGTGTCCAATTGTATGAAACACGCTTTCCCAGGAAGGCGCCCAGGGCTCATCACAGTGATCATAATAATGATCGACGATCTTCATATAAATCTAATTGTAAAAGATGACGGTGTTGGATTGAGTGCGCCGAAAGACCTATCCCAGGCCAAATCCTTTGGTTTGCGTTTGGTTTTCAATCTAGTGGAACAACTGGACGGAACAGTCGCCATAACCGCTTCAAATGGAACAGAAGTAGATATAAAAATACCTATGAAGTCCAAAACCACATAAGAGGTCTGATAAGTGAATTCAAGAATACTGGTCGTGGAAGATGAGCGAATAATTAGCGAAAATATCCAGCAGATATTAACCCAGTTGGGATACGAGATTGTAGCGGCCGTGGATAATGGTGTGGAGGCCATAGAAAAGGCAAAGTCTCTAAAACCCGACCTGGCGCTCATGGACATAGTCTTAAAGGGCGATATGGATGGAATTGAAGCCGCTGGGATTATCAGGAAGGATATCGAGATTCCTGTAATCTATCTAACCGCTTACGCCAATGAATCAATATTACAGAGGGCCAGGGTAACAGCGCCGTTCGGATATCTCCTGAAGCCATTTCGAAAACAAGAATTGAGAATGGCCATTGAAACTTCTCTTTATAAGGACTCCTTGGAAAAGGAATTGAGAAAGAGTGAGGCAAAGTATAGGGAGTTGGCCCAGTTATTGCCCCAGGCAGTCTTTGAATTAGATACTGAAGGCTTTGTAACCTTTGCCAACAAGAGCGCGATCGACACATTCCATCTTGATGAGAATAAGCTTGGACAAAGGATCCACGCCACATCTCTGGTTGGGTCGGCAAATGTGGAGAGGCTTAAAGAAGATATTGAGAGGGTTAAAAAGGGAGAGAATGTTCAAGAGTCCCAGTACACACTAACAACCGAGTCCCAAGGAGATTTTGAGGCCTTATTGTACGGAAGTCCGATCTACGGACCTGAAGGCAAAGTAACAGGTTTAAGGGGCGTTGTTGTCGATATTTCTGAATTGAAACAACATGAGAGGGCCCTTCAAAATATAAATGAAAAATTGGAAGAAAGAGTTCTGGAAAGAACATCTGAGCTGCAGCAGTCCAATGAAAAACTCAGGAAAGAGATAGAACAACGTACAAAGGCCGAGGAGGCTGCCAGAAAAAGTGAACAGTTGTTTAGAGCAATCTTTGAATCAGCAAGGGATTCCATCTTCGTAAAGGATAAAGATCTGAATTATACGCTGGTTAATCCTGAAATGGAGAAGGTCCTCGGCATTGACTCCAAGACCATCAAAAGCAAAACCGATAAAGAGTTGTACGGCGCCCGCACCGCCAAACATTTCTCGGAAGTGGACAAGAG
>CAZFJT010000131.1:0-7600 GCA_964519135.1 uncultured Syntrophales bacterium
AGATAATATAGCAAAGCAACTCGTCAAAGATATAAAGGCCGGTGTCACGGAACTGGAGTTGATGTCCAAGTACAAACTCACTTCCCGCGGCCTTCAAATGGCGTACACAAGATTGGTCAAATTAAAATATATCAGTAGAAAAGAGGTTCAAGACAAAATTCCATCTTTTGGAACAGTCATTACATTGGCGGACATGAGAAATGCTCCAAGAAATTTTCCGGCTGTTGAGATTGTGGTTTACGAGGAGGCGCAGCCAGATAATCTAGGCCATATTATAGATGTTTCTGAAAAAGGAGTAGGCGTGAAGGGGATTCGAGCTGAAATGAATGATAGAAAAAATCTGATCATCCCTTCTGATGAATTTGGTGAGTTTGCCACAGTCAGGTTTGAAGGTGTTTGCAAATGGGTTGACAATGGCGCGAATGGGTCAAGACGTTCAGGCTTTGAAATCTTGGAGATCTCCAAAGGGAGCCTGGAAGAACTGAGATTTCTCATAAAGGCTCAAACCATATAAAAAAATAATACGCCCACTTTCGGGCGGTTGTTAATTAACTCTCCTCTATATAGATATTTCCATCAAATATCCGAACATGATTTATTGGACTGTGTCGGAAAGTAAATTGAATCCCTTTTTCGCTCTCTGGCTTCTTCTTACTTTTCTTAGTCATGTAAGAAGCTGCTTTTCTATATTTTCTATCTCCGTGTTCAGTTTCCTAGGATCAACTGAGCGCGTGGTATGTAGAGCCTCCTTTAAGTCCAGCGCATAAAGTGATAGCGGTTTTTGTCGTTGATTCTTGATTAGCTCTTTATAGTCCATATAAGTTTAGGTAGCCGGTCTTGTTATCCCCTAAGCGCCTAACACTCGAAAGAGATTAGCGACCAGCGCAGTAATCATTCCAAGCTCATGTCTTTTGATTTCAGGAAAATCGTAATCTGCTGGACATCTTACATCCCCAGCACCAGGACTCCATGGATATTCAGGATTAGGTTGAGAGGTTCCACTAATAGAAGGAGCAAGCTTTTCGATTTTGTCGGCTATTGGAATCATCTTTTTTATGTATGCCGCATAAGCCTGCTTATTATGACCATAGCCGAGTCTATTTTTCCAGAGAGGATGTGTTTTTGTGTATCGTAAAAAGGGCACGAAGGCTTGATGCGCCAGCCTGGGAGGAGAATTCCCATTGGTTTCCACCAGGCAGGCTTTTGCCAATTTTTCGGTTGTCATCTGTAAGTAGTGCAGCTTATGGCAGTTGGGATGTCGACTTTTGTTAAGATCCTCAAATACTTGGTAATCACTCCAAGCTTGACTCAAAAACGCATAATGCCAGTTCATTACTCATCACCTTGCCTACAACTCTTGCCCATTTTCCCAGTCTCCCCACCCTTCAGGTGTTTTTAGTTTTCCAATTTCGTCAGGTCGGATAATTGCTATACCAGACGGAGCAGGAATTTCAGCAGTCGAATCGAAATAGAATGGTTCGGCGTGACCAGTTAGAGATTTGATCGTGTCTTCGTCAGCCTCTATCAGGCGTACCTCCTGGTCATGAGGAAACCAGAAGATCTTTGTGATACTGGGATCCGTTTCTCTAGCCTCCGCTGCAAGTTTACGCGCCTGTTCTTTTATCTTTTCTAAGGAACCTTTGACGCTTGCCTCAGCAGCTATCTTCTCTGCCCGTTTCTGTATTTTTCTTGTCGAGTCAGACGGTTTAGCTGGAAAGTTTATCTTTTTGAACTTCTTGTCCTGTCTTTTTTGCGTCTTGTTTCGCTGTCGTTTGTTGCTCATAATTTGCTACCTCCATCTCAATTGCAATTAAGACGCTTTGACGCCTTGTCTCAGTAAATGATAGAATTCTACTGTGTTAGTCGAAGTATTTACTCTTTTGAGCTCTCATTCTTTATGCTTAATGAATCCATGGCCGCAATTAAAACGCTGGCCAGGTCTTGCGTAAGCCGCTCATTCATCACTTATTATTCAAGAACCTATGCAAATTATCTCCTTGATAGCATGTGCGAGCATTTACACACTCAATAGTCTTGGAGGCAACGCTCCCATTTCTTTCTAACAGGGCAAGTACGGGTTTTTTGGCCGTTAATCTATCGCGCTTAGTTTCATGCCATAACTTTATACAATTGATTGAGTAAGCCTAGCGCCTCAATGTTAAGGACACTTGACAGTTTCTCATATCAGGATTAGAATTTCAACTTCCGGGGTTTGAATTGTCGCAATGGACCCAACACAGATCCCGGCTTATCCCATCGCTCGTCATAAAATAGGAAGGTATAGGCCCAATAAGGACTATGAACACGGTTGTGTGTGAACCGGTTAAAGATAATAGGCCCTACCTTTACATGGCGAATCTTGTAACAGTCCGGTTTCCGGACCTGAGCGCCGAGATTATGGGATCTTTAATGGATCAATATGATTCGATCTAAACAACTCACGGTTCGGAAAAAGTCTCAAATAGGCCCTATCAAGGCCGTACAATCAGGGTAAAGACTATGCAAACAGCCAATACTTTGGTGGCCCCTCCCACAGGCGATTTAGCCTCTGTCATTCACCAGTGCTACCAGTGCTCCAAATGTTCGGCAGGGTGCCCTGTAGCCTCTGAAATGGATTTGATGCCCCATCAGTTGGTGCGCATGGCCGTGCTTGGCCAGGTGGATCGCATCGCGAAATCCAAAAGCCTGTGGCTTTGCTTGAATTGCCACACCTGTGGAACCAGATGCCCGAATGGCATAGATGTGCCGACACTTTTGGATCCCATAAGGCATCAAGTCCTTGTCAAAAACATCGAAACCGAGAATTCCCAGGTGCCTGCTTTTCATAAGAGCTTCATGAAAACAGTGAAGATGTTCGGCAGGGTCCATGAGCTCACACTAATCGGCTTGTACAAATTGAAAACAAAGACCTTTTTCGATGATATGGGCCTTGGTATGAAGATGTTCAGCAAGGGTAAAATTCACTTGATGCCCCATAGGTCCAAAAATGTGGGCAAAGTCAAGGAAGTTTTTAATAGATCTTCCTTTAAATAGGTTTGCCTGAGAATCTTTTTTCAAAGTCAGGACCAACGTCCCATTGGTCTTCTGAGAGCATAAGGGCGCCAAAGCCCTCGTTGTCCTTTAATATGCGCCACTGAGGGCAAGGCGCGGGCATTATCCGCTCATATGGTGGAGGCGCTGGTGAGCATGTGTCAGGCGAATCCAGATACCAGGCAAGGGGACATTTCCAAGGCAACCGGAAAGCTCTACCACGTTCCGATTTTATACTTAACAGAACTTATTGGTCTGTCCACGGAACATCCTCTGGCCAAGGAATGGCTCTTTAAGCATATGGTATCGTGTGAGCCGATTCTGGATCTGAGAAATATTATTTAGTTCATCTGGCCATTGGACGTTTTCAGCAGTAATGGAGCAAAAAAGTGACTGATAAACATATAGGCGCAATCCTTACGGTAGGCGGAGGCATAGGTGGAGTTCAAGCCTCTTTGGACCTTGCCGAATCAGGTTTCAAAGTATATTTGGTTGAAGAAAAGCCTTGTATTGGCGGTGTGATGGCGCAACTGGACAAGACCTTCCCAACCAATGACTGTTCAGCTTGTATATTCTCTCCCAAGCTCCAGACCCTTGCGCAAAATCCCAACGTGGAAATCATAGCCTATAGCAAGATAGAAGGCATAGAGGGGCAAGCTGGGAATTATAAGGTCAAGGTCAGACAGAAAGCCAGGTACATTGATCCTGAAAAATGCACCTCCTGTGGCGCGTGCGCTGAAAAATGCCCTACCAAAGTCCCCAATGAGTACAATTTCGGTCATGATAAACGTAAGGCCATTTATAAGGATTACGCCCAAGGCATACCTTCGGTTTATACAATAGACCCTGAACATTGCCGAATATTCCAAGGCAAGAAATGCGGAGTGTGCGCCAAGGTTTGTCCAGCGGGCGCGGTGGATTATGAGCAGCAAGACCAGATTGTGGATCTTGATGTGGGCGCGGTGATTCTTGCTCCCGGATACGAACTGCTCAATATGCAAAAGGTTTCTGAATTCGCGTACGGTGTCGCGCCCAATGTGGTGACCAACCTTGAAATGGAGCGCATACTCAGCGCTTCAGGCCCTTATGGTGGAGAGGTCACTAGGCCCTCAGACTCATCCCATCCTAAGAAGATAGCTTGGATACAATGTGTGGGCTCCAGGGATCCTAGAAAGGGGATGCCCCATTGCAGCTCAGTGTGTTGTATGGCCTCCATTAAGGAAGCTGTGATCGCACGGGAGCACGACGCCTCAATAGAGCCGACGATCTTTTTCATGGATATCAGGGCTTATGGAAAGGACTTTGACAAGTACTACGAAAAGGCCAAGACAGATGGTGGAGTCCGATTCATAAGGTCAATGGTCAGCAGGGTGGAAGAGGACCCGATAACCAATGATCTCAAGATAACTTACCTTGATGAAAATAATAATCTCAATACTGAAACATTCCATATGGTCGTGTTGGCCGCTGGTATCAAACCATCCCAAGCCACTTTGGATACCGCGAATATTTTGGGTGTGAGCCTTGACTCCAATAATTTCTGTGAAACAGAGGTTTTTGAGCCGGTAAATACTTCAAAGGACGGGATATTTGTCGCGGGAGCGTTCCAGTCTCCCAAGGATATCCCCCAGACGGTTATGGAGGCTTCAGCGGCAGCGGGCGCGGCCACAAGACTTCTCACTGATCAGCGGGACACCCTCACAATAAAGAAGGAAGTGCCCTTAGAAAAGCAAGTTACAGATCAGGACCCGAGAATAGGTGTCTTTGTTTGCAAGTGCGGAATCAACATAGCCCAGACTGTAAGTGTGAGCGAGGTTGTGGAAAAGATCCAGGAGATTCCTGGGGTGGAGTACGCAGGAGAGAATTTGTTTACCTGTTCACAGGACGCTCAGGTCCAGATAAAGCAGATCATACAGGATCATGATCTCAATAGGGTTATAGTAGCCTCATGCACACCCAGAACCCATCTTCCCCTATTTCAAGAGACCGCCAGAGAAGCGGGCTTGAACAAGTATCTCGTTGAAATGGCGAACATTCGAGAGCATTGTTCATGGGTCCATATGAAGGAAAAGGAACAAGCCACAGATAAGGCAGTGGATCTTATAAAAATGGCTGTGGCCAGAACAAGAAAACTTGAGCCGGTCCAGGACCAGAAGCTTCCAATGACCAAATCCTCTTTGGTAATAGGAGGTGGAGTCGCGGGTATGACAGCCGCGCTGAATGTAGCGGACCAAGGTTTTCCAGTCACTTTGGTGGAATCCTCTGATGCCCTCGGCGGGAATGCGTTGAAGCTGGACACCACAATAAAAGGGGATGACATTGCCCCATTCATTGAAGACCTGAAGTCCAAGGTTCAATCGAACGACAAGATACAGGTACTCATGGATTCCAAGGTCCAGGAGGTCCAGGGCTTTGTGGGCGCGTTCAAGACCAAGGTCGCCCAATCGGACGGGAATTCGGTGGAAGTGGAACATGGAACCACTGTAATAGCAACAGGGGCTTCTGAATGGAAACCTGACATCTATGGTTACGGCTCTGATCCCAGGATCAGGACACACCTTGATATGAGCCGCGCGATGAACGCTAAAGACCCGGCCGTTATCAACGCGGACACAACGGTCTTTATTCAATGTGTGGGCTCAAGGTGTGAGGAGAGGCCATGGTGCAGTAAAGTTTGCTGTACCCACGCCATCAAGGATGCGATTGAACTCAAGGAGAACAAGCCTGACGCGAATATTTTCGTGCTGTACAGGGACATAAGGACCTTTGGACTAAATGAGCCGTACTATGAAAAGGCCAGGAATCTCGGCGTAATATTTGTAAGATACACGCCCGAGGATCCTCCAAAGGTGAATATGGGCGACAAAATATCAGTGAAGATCAAGGATCCTGTGATTGCGGAGGAACTGGACATACAAGCTGACAGTCTGGTTCTCGCGGCCGCTATAATTCCCAATGATAATAACAAGGAACTGGCAAGGCTATACAAGGTTTCACTCAATGAGGACGAGTTTTTCCTTGAGGCCCACATGAAGCTCAGACCAGTGGACTTTGCCACTGACGGAGTTTTCCTTGCAGGCTTGGCCCATTATCCCAAGCCATTGGACGAGACCATAGCCCAGGCTGAAGCAGCCGGAGCGCATGCGGCCCAGATACTGGCCAGGGGTTATGTGGACGCGCCTGGAATGGTATCAACAGTGGATGAGTTCCTTTGCAGAGGTTGTGGCAGGTGCGTGGAGGTTTGTCCATTCAACGCGCCGCAGCTAAAGGAATTGGAGAATGGAGCGGTGGTGTCTGAGATCAATCCCGCGCTATGCAAGGGTTGTGGGGCGTGTGGTGTGGCGTGTCCCACAGGCGCCGCGGCGATTCGCCACTTTAACGACGACCAGGTGTTAGTGATGTTAGACGCGGCATTGGATGAGGCTGAGGGCTTCTAGGGCGACTAACGCGTGCCCTGTGAAAAAAAGCGGCATTTCATCGATTAATATGCATAAGAAAATACTGGAGAGATTATGAGTGAAGAATTCAGTCCCAAAATAATAGCCTTTGCTTGCAATTGGTGCTCTTACGCTGGCGCTGATCTCGCAGGAGTGGGCAGGATGCAGTATCCGCCGAGTATTCGCTTGATAAGACTCATGTGCTCTGGAATGCTCGCTCCGTCCTTTGTGTTAAAGGCTTTTGAAAAGGGCGCCGACGGTGTGCTTGTAACCGGTTGACACATCGGAGAATGCCATTACCTGGAAGGTAATGAAAAAGCTCAAAAGGTTGTGGATAAGACCTTGGAAATGATGCGACTATTGGGTCTTGAAGAAGGACGACTGAGACGGGAGTGGATTTCAGCTTCAGAAGGCGCTCGTTTTGCAGAAGTCGTAAGCGAATTTACGGAACAGGTCCGGTCTCTTGGACCCAATCCCCTCAAAAATAGGGAGTCCGCGGCATGAGTTTGTCGGCGATTGTTGACAGTTGCAATGCGTTTTATTGCCTTGACTGCGGGATTTGCACCGGTAGTTGTCCTGTGTCCAAGGTCACACCCGAATTTTCACCAAGGCTCATGGTTGAAAAGATGTTGATGGACCAGGAGGAGAATCCTCTCGAGGATATCAATGTGTGGTCTTGTCTTTCTTGCGGACAGTGCAGTGAAAGGTGCCCGGCAAAAATAGACTATCCTGAATTTGTCCGCCTCATTAGAGAAGAAGCCCACAGGCAGGGAAAAGGCGGTGTCTTGGCCCACAGGGGACTTTTTCAGACAATAATGAGGCTCCAGACACTTGATGTGAAGCAATCCAAGACTGAATGGGCCAAGGCAGTGGGAAAAGTCTCGGAATCCGGTGACACGTACTATTTTGTGGGTTGTTCTCCATTCTTTGACGTGGAATTCAGGGACGATTGGCAAATGGACGCAATGGATGGACCAAGGGGAGTGTTGAAGCTCCTGAACGCGGCCGGTATTGAGCCGGTTATACATGATGATGATCGATGATGCGGCCATGATCTCTTGAGGAACGGGGACAGGGATAACTTCGCCATCTTGGCCAAACGTAATGTTGATTTGATAAAAGGCCTTGGTTGC
>CAZFJT010000132.1:0-7592 GCA_964519135.1 uncultured Syntrophales bacterium
ATGTTCTATAAGGATTACATGCTATTCAAAAACGGTTGGGATGATGAGGCGGAACAGGAATTGGAGGATCAACTGGTTGATTGCGCGAGCAGACCCCAGTGGAGAGAGAAGTTCTTGCCTGCATTTAATGAAGCCCTAAAAAGGGAGCAATTCATAAAGGTCATGGAATGTCTGGATAGGGACAAGAACCTTGAGTTCAATAGGGGCTTTATCGCAGGTATAGACATGATTTTGAACAAACTGGATAGGATTCGCATAAAAGCGCAACCACATTGAGTTTCACTGGAGACGCCATTCAGCAGGGATCATATTAAACCCGATATATTCGGCTACTGTACATAGGCCTTGGAAAGGTAGTAATACCATTTTCAAGCGCGGTTTTCTTAAGAACCAGCGAGATTTTCTTTAGGAGGAGAAGTGAATTCCAGATCACCATTGAAAAGAGGAATTATGCCGCCAAGCGCCTTGGCTGCAGAAGACATGATGGATTTTATGAACCAGGCGCCTGGTCGCCCTGGCCGTGAACCTGGTCCGCCCATGAATGAAAGCGAATCGGACCCAAGCAGTGAAAAGCTAATACTTGGCCGTTTCGAATCAATGGAAGATTTGATGGAAGCGTTTCTGCGGCTTGAGGCCAAGTTGGAGACAATGAATTCCCAGCGTCCAAAGAAACCTGTTGGCGCTAAAGCCGGAGGTAAAAATAATGGCGTGAGAAACGCCCAAGTAGAAGAGTTCTGGGAGGACCTGGGCAGGGCCTATCAGCAAGATCCTCTGCTTACGACTCACATGATGATTGTTCAGGCCAACGAAGATCTCATGGAAGACATTGAAAGTCGCCTTGAGTCGGTTATGGAAGCCAGGAGCTTCAAAGAGGAATTAAAGGAGATTATCGATCAACCGGAAAATTCCCAACTCAAGGGATATAAAAAGCATCTGGAGTATCTGTCCCTTGACAAGGGCCTTGACCCAGTGGACGCGGCTGACTTTCTGCTGTCAATTGTGGGAGATCAATCAACCGGCAAGAGGGCTATGGCGGCAAGGAATGTGCGAAATCAGTCCACAATGGAGGTCGGCCAGGGTAGAAGAAGGCCCGGGCAAGGCGCTGATGGGGATTTTGACAAAGTTCTCAAAAAATCAAAAACCTTGAACGAGATGTTTGAAGGCCTGAGAAAGATACCCCTATAGGGTTTGCAGCCACGGAAACACATATAGATCCGTCAAATCAAGCGGAATTAATCCACAATATCAAAAATCAATATCCAAGGTCATTTCGGACAACAAGGAGCTTCTGAAATATGTCGGGAAATGTTGACGCTATTCTACAACTTTGGACCCAGAGTGACCAAGCCTCTGAAGTCAAATTACAAAAACTGCTCCTTAGCGGTCTGGACAAGGTGGTCCAGGCTCAGAGCGACGTGCTCGCAAAGATAAAGGTAGGGCCCCCTGTATCCACGCCTGTGGTCAGATGGCTCGAGGAATGGGGATATCCCTCCCAGATTACCGCCCAGCTAACAGGCGACACAATGACATTGTCAGGCTCACTATTCGGGAAGACGATCACCCCGGAAAACGCGGGCAAGGTCATACGCGTGGGAACCATATTGGAGAGGCCCAGTGACGGAGTGCAAGCCAAGGTGCTGTCTTTGGACGGCTTGAATGTGGTCGCCCAGGCGTACGGAAACACTTCATTGTCCGACGACTCTGAAGCCAGGACCTGGGAAATCATATCAGAGGTATGGTCCGATTACAGGGACGCTTCTGACCCAAGGGCCCTGGACAGGATATACAGGGAGGTTGGAACCCAGATCCACGCGGAAACATTCGAGATCCCAAAAACAAGAAAGAACACCAATTACGAAGTGGTGGGCAATGAGGTGGATCACCAAATCGGCGCGCTTTTGAAAAAACTCAGACGTCAGTTGGCCTATGCAATGCTCAGATCCAGGCCTTACCATGACGGCTCGAATTATGTTTATGGAAACAAGACCGAAGAGCCCACAATGTGCGGGATATGCACATGGCCCTCCATTACTCAGGCGGAATTGGCCAATACCAACGTGTATGTGGACAAGTCCGGTTCAGCGTTGACAAAGCAGGACCTGGACGACCTGGCCAGGTATCTCTGGCTCGAGGAACAGGCCAATTTCAATGAAGGGGATTGGTGGATAGTTTGCCATCCTTTTACCCATCAGTACATCCACGACTTTGATCTTTCGTACCGCAGAATGGATAAGGAAGACAAAATTGTGGGTTTTGAGGTGGACGAGTTTCACGCAAAGATCGGTAAATCCTTCAAGATTCTTTCAGACAGGTACATGAGACCTGATGTGCTGATCTTGGTGAATTTCGAGGAGATGAGCTACGGGTACTACAACAATGACAAACTGGATAGAAAGGAGATACCCACCCAGGGCAGATACCAGAGGTGGCTCTTATCCTTCCAGACATATGGAGTAGTGGCCAGGAATCCCAGGGCCAATATAGGCATGATTTACGGACTGCCAACAGAGTAAAAGCTGTAAAAAGGAAGGCTACCTATGAGTGTGAAAGCTAGAAAGAGCCCCAGGAATACAGGCTGGACGCCTCCCGCGGCTGAAATACATGAGGAGTACTATCCCGCCCAGAGCTTTTCCTGGATAGGCAAATCAGGGGATTCAGCCGCAGACTTCCCGTACTGTGGAGATGTTGACTACGATCAGATCGAAGACACAAAGATCGGCGGATTGGGTATGGCGGCCCATGGTGATTCAGCGTACCTGGTGTGGCGGGCGCCTCAACAGATGAACGTAAATGAGGGGCTGGGAATAAAGCTCGCGTACACAAGCGCGGGCACTCCAGGGGATACGACCGGTTCGGTTTCAGGCAGGATAGCCTGGACTTTGAGCTTTGCCTCCATAAGCGAAGGCGACGAGTTCAGTGGACTAACCTATACCAACCTTGATGACAATGGAGTGGATTTTGAGGAGATAGTATATAGCGGAAACTCCTCATACTCCGGTGAAGCTAAGCTCATGACCTCCACATGGGCCAAAATATACGGCCATAAGAACAATGAGCCCGAGTCAGGGGCTAACTTCAGCCACGGGGACCTTGTGGTGTTCAAGATCACCAGGGATTCCGGCTCTGCAGCCACATATGTTCCGGCCGCTCTTCTGGGCGCGACCATCAGGTACAACAGGGACAGACTCTAAAAAAGCCCTGACCTGAGAAAACTTCCAGGTATGTCCCTAGTTTTTTGACCACAGGAAATATCCCGGTACGCGATCAATGCTCCAGGATCATGCCCGATCAAAGACGCACTCAAGCAAGATTTTTCAGGGACCGCCTGGAAGGTTTTCAAATAACCGGCGGAATGCGCATACACCATAATCCCCAGGAGTAAAAGATGAGACCGGATTCACCGTCAAAATTTCAATCTAAATCACTTTCAGCGGATTCCACTTTGGATATCCATAATTTTCTCACAGAAGGGCTCTTTGTTGTGAGCGCCTCAGGGGTAACTTTGTCTTTGCCCGCGCCCACCATTTCATGCCAGGGGGTTGAGGGCCTTATTGTCAACAGCTCCTCAGGGACGGTCACTTTGTCCTGTTCAGGAGGGTTTGCAGGCGATGGAGACCAGGCGACCTTAGCCGCAGGCTCAAGTGTATACCTGTACGGGTGTGAAACACAAAGCGGGCAATACAGATGGGCCACAGTTGGCGCTACAGCAAGTTAGAAAGGTGACGATTATATGTCCATAAAACCGATAGCGCGCGACGACAATGGTTCGCCTTTAATAGATCGTGGAACAGAGCTGTATACCAAAAGATACGCGAATGTGGATACAGCGGGAGTCTCGATAGAACTTCCATTGGATGTGAAGAGTGTCCTGATCCACGTGGAGGGATCAATTGAGGGCGCCAGACTGTTAGGTTCCGCGCTTGGATCTGAAGAAGCCAGGCTCACCTGGGACGGCTTAAGTCTGGGGGAGGTGGATGTGGTAACTGAGGCTGGAAAAGCCCTTGCCACAATCAAGGCCCCTTCCGGAATCATCAATATTTCGATCTTTGCGTGGAGGTGAGAGATGCTTGTATCTAACTCACCATCTCATACGCAGACTTTATTGAGCCTCAATCCGGGAGGCAGGCTCTGCTCAACACCGGCCTATTTTCAGACAACCTCTGATGAGGCGGTGAACTTGGATTCTGCGGATGATTGGATTGCCACTCAGTTGATACCTGAAGTGGATATGAAAATCACTTCATTCGCTAGGTATGTGACGGATGTGGGAACCGAAGGGAATGGGACGCTCTGTGTTTATTCAAACGCCACCGCGCCTGAGCCCAATGGCGCACTGAATGGTTCAGATACAAAGGCGCACTCTGATCAAACAGACTCTTCCACTCCATTGACTGTTGCGGCCACATCCAATGACGCGGGCGGGTCAAATGATGAATGGAAGGCCTTTGACGGAGACGATACAACCTATTGGAAGAGCGGCGCCGATCCTGCAACCACAGCCCAAGAGTTGGAGATAGACTTTGGCGCGGGTAATGAGAAAACAATCAATAAGGTTATAATCAGGGCGGCAAATGAAGCAGGCGCAGATAGCAGGTGTTTCCCTAAGACCTTTACAATACAGGGGCACAACGGAACATCTTATTCAACGCTGAAAACCGTAGCGTCTTCCACAGATCCGGGTGATCAGGGAGAACAGCATTATACCTGGACAAATTCAACACCTCTTCAAAAGGTCAAAATTAACATCACGGACAATCATGGAACAGGCGCCTTTGTGTGTGTTGGAGAGATCGAATGGATAGATGCCCAGGATAAAGACGCGCCTGGAACATTACTGGAAACGTTGTCCTTGGCCGCAGGATCAGGGGATACGGCCGACAAGTGGACATACTTTGACATTGCTCCTACATCGCAATACCAGCTTACACGCAACAAAAAGTACTGGATAGTGATGAAAGGCTCGGCCACAAAGGATTGGAGCGAGTCGACGTGTCATTGGAACGAAAATGTCGGTTCCATGTTTCCTGACTCTATGCCCCAATCCAAATATACCACAAATGGAGGCGGCGCCTGGTCCGCGTGCTTGCAAGCCTCTGAACCGGCGCTTTGGAACATGATGATAAACCCGGTGGAAGCGGCCGCCGGCTATCCTGTCCCTCAGCTTTGTTATGGTCGGTATAACGGGAAGTATATTTATCTTTCAGGGTCAGGCATGTGCGAAATTCCGGAAGCAGGGATATTGTTGGATATGTCGGACCACAACGCGCCTGATTCTGAATTCGGCTATCATGTTTGGCTCAACAATTCAGGGACACTGGCGCTTTCAGCCACTACCGATAGTGTTGAAGACACTGACGGCATTAAGCGCAAAATTGGCGCGACTGGATATAGATACTTGGGAGACGCTTATTCCAATGCAATTCATGTAGGCCATTACGGTCCTTTGGATGTGATTGACAAACGCCATATCTTGAATGAATACAACAAGATAGTTAAGACCTTCGGCAAGTTAACCCCTTACACAGGTAACACAAATGAGAGCATAAACGCAAACTATGATAGCCATTGGCAAAGCTGGAACGATGACGATTTTCTGTGCGAGGTTTTGTCTTCATGCGCATTCTATGCCCACGTTAGCGCCGATATAGGTGTTTATAGTGTAGCCGGCGTATCCGTGGGATTTAATTTCGGTGTTAACGGCAAGGTTCCTGTGGATGGCGGCGCCGCGCTGAAGAAAAGTGAATGGAATTATGCGTCAACATCATTCAATTCTATTCTGCCATTGCGTAAAGGAATAAATCGAATTAGGCCTCTGGTTAATGTTGATGGTGGAAGTTCAACCTTACTGTACAGATACGGAGATAATCGAGGGGTTTACTCAAAGTACACAGGATTAATGAGGTTGTAGTTATGTTGATACGCCAATTAAACGCCATTGGTTTGGCTTGTTCAAGGATGAGGAACGGTATCCCTGAGGTTCGGACGCCAGGCCGGGAAGAGCTAGTCAATCTAGTTGTGGCGGCCCAAGGCAAGGTTGATGGCGCAGAAGAAATTACTGCCCTGAAAAACTACCTAGGCGCTGAATCTAATGAATGGGCGGCTTATGTGGAGGCTCGCAAGGCGCCTATAAGAGTACAAAGAGCAATCAGATACAAAGACGAAACAGACCCAATGAGGCTGAAAATGGATGAGGATTATACACCTGGTTCAACTGAATGGAATGCTGCGTTGGAAGAGTGGAAGACTGCAAAAGACCTCATACGGGCGGACCTGATTTACCCAGTGGAGCTATAATGACCGCACAATTATCTGAAGTAGAGCACTTGAGGGAGTTAATTGACGCCAAGCTGGACAAGCTGTACGCGTTAAATGAACTCCAATCAGTGGATTTATCGGAGTTAAAGCAAACCAACCGGGACCAGAGGGTCATGTGCGATCAAACACATAAAGGGCTTTCAAAAATAACCCAAAATCATGAAGACCGTATAGGAAGGATAGAGGCGAATATCGGTTTCGCCAAGTGGTTGCTCGGTTTATTGATGGCGGCTCTGGCAGGGATCGGCGCGATCTGGACCGGATGGTTCGGGGGATCAACACAATGAAGCCCGCAATACTGGGGATTGTAACAGTGTTCTCCATAGGTTTGGGCCTGTGGGCGAGCATGGATGTGTACCAAGCGGCCGGCGATACGTACGCAATGGTCAGATATTGTCTGCGCACTCTGATCATTGTTCCTTTGGTGACAATGCTGGCAATAATGGCTGTTCACGCTTTTAACCAATTCACACCTGGGGAGTGGATGCCTGATGAATGGAAAGGGGAAATTCCCAAAGCTATTGTGCTTAGCGCTCTCATTTATTGTGTTTTCTGGCTTGGAGTGCAGGGTTGAAGCCCTTGGAGATTCTTACAAAACACTGTTCATAAGAGAACTCAACTTCATAATTTTCAAAGGCCCGAAATATACCTGGGGCGGATCGTCAACTAATCTGCAAAAGGGTCTCGATTGTAGCGGTTACATTTTCAGGGCGGCAAAGTGGGCCGGTATGCCTGTCAGGAGAACCACAAGCTCAAAAATGGCTATGGGCGCTTGTGGATGGATGAGTAGACCTATTCAATGGGAAAATAGAGATGTAACGGATCTAGTGTTTTGGACATTCAAAGCAGCCAGGCCTGATGGTCATGTGGGCGTCATACACAAGGACATAAATCACGTAACCCACTCAAGCGGATCAAGGAAGCGGGTTGTGGTGGACAGGTTCAAGGACCAACTAAAAACTAAACTCTCAAGGATTCGCAGACTCACAATAGGAGAATGATAAATGGAAAAGACAAAACCTTGGTTTCTTTCAAAGACGGTGATTACTTCAGGCGGAGCTTTTGTGGTAGCTCTCGCGACCGCCGCAGGATTTGTGGATCAGGAGACCGGTCTGAAAATCGAGGCGCTTCTGGTTCCATTGATACTCACCTTTCTACGCTTGGGCAATGATACTGCCATAGCGGCATAAGGCCCATGTTCATTCCAGCAATTTACCGAATGTATAGTAATTCTCGAAATAAAACACGGAATGAAATGAAATTTCATTCCGGCCTCC
>CAZFJT010000133.1:0-3131 GCA_964519135.1 uncultured Syntrophales bacterium
GATTGTGTTTGCCTGGTAATTTAATTTTCCACGATTCAGGAATTTCCCCAAGACTGAAGAAGGCCTTTCCAGCAGGAGCGTAATTTGCGAGCGCGGCCGTCTCTTCCTGCATCCCGTTAAACACACAGAAATCGTCTTGTTTTTGATAAAGGTATATCGCCTTTTTGTCTTCTATGTAATCCTCCATACAGGAGTACCTGTTCAAGTGATCCGGATAAATATTGGTGAAAACCGATGCGTTGGGAGAAACGCAGGAATCATGGAATCCCTGCAACTGCCAACTGGATAGTTCCAGGGTCACAATGGAATCTTCATTGACCTTATCCAGAAGAGGAAGCGTGGCCGCGCCTTTTATGTTCCCGGCCAAATACGCCGACTTATTCGCTTTTATCAGAATGTTATGAACCAGTGTTGTTGTGGTTGTTTTGCCCCTTGTGCCGGTAACACCAACCACCCTCCCCTTGAAGATCTTGCAGAAAAGAGATTCATCCATCTCCACAGGGATGTTCCGCTCTTTGGCAATTGCCAAATATGGCGATGATTTTGGCACATCCGCGTTTCTTATTATCATGTCCGCGTGCTCAAAATCCTCTTCCCTGTGTTCTCCCAACGTGAATTTTATTGGAAGACCCTTTAGGGCTTCAATGGAAGGCGCCAGCTCATTCGCGTTCTTCAAATCCGTTACTGTGACCTTGGCGCCGAGCCGCGCCAGGAAGATAGTGTCTCCCAACCCCCTGCCGAGCAATCCCAAGCCCATTATGGTTATACGTTTATTTTTGAACAAAGATGAGAAATCTTCCATTTCACATTAGATCCTGGCTATCGTGGGTTAAAGGTTTGGATATATTACCGTGGCCTATAAAAATGCCCATTCATTCGTCCAACTCCACATCGTCCCCACCGTCAAACACCCTCTGTAAATCAGAGGCGCTGATCAGCTCCATGGTAAAGTTGGAGTCATCGCCCTCTTCGGCTTCCTGTTCATGATCAACCGGCTCAGGGGACCAGAAGGTCAGATCCATTGTCTCTGTGGGGTCATCCGGGTCCAGATCGTTCGAGGATTCAGCGCCTTTGATCTTGGTTTCGTCCTCTGCTTGAATTTTACTGATTTTCTTATCTTGGAATGGTTTTCTGGTGGTTATGGTGTGACACCTTGGGCAAACTTCTATGGGGCCCCTATTGTTGTACGAACATACCGGACATATAACCGGCAGGGTCCTGGCTACCCTGTTATGTTGGGTAAGGCTCATAATCTGGTCATCAAGGGAGATTATAAGGCTCGCCATATCTTTCACCACAGCCTTGAAAATCTTTAATTGCACTCCCTCACTGAGTTCGCTAAACAGTAAGGCGTTAATTTCCAATAATTTGCAATGGTCCTGGGCTATGACTACCGCGGATCTTTTTTGTCTCGCAAAAGCGCCGATTACCCCAAAACACGCGCCTGGAAGAAAATCCGTTATGATTTGGGACTTCTTAACTACTTTGACATTCCCCTCCAACAATATATAAAAGGTTGATTCACTATCTATTTCGGTAATTATGGGCTTTCCTGGATCACAGCTTATGAATTTGGAGGCCTTAACCAACTCTTCTATCTCGATCTCACTGAACCTGGTGAACATTTCCAGCCTTCTTAATTTGTCGGTTAGATCGTTGGTTTTAGGGATAGGGGGCCTGCCCCCGCCTTTTAAACATTCACCCAGACGATGGGCGAGTTCCTGAGCAGTCTGGATTCTTTTTGACGCATTTTTTTCAAGGCATTGCAACACTGTATGGGATAGTTGTTTGGGCACTTCATTGTTGAATTTGTCCAAAGGCTCCGGGTCCTCTGCGCAAACCTTTGTAAGGGTTTCTTCCGCATTATGCCCTTTGAACGGACTTCTCCTGGTCAATAGTTCGTACATGACCACACCCAACTGATAGATGTCCACCCTATGGTCCTGATCTTTCCTGAGTATTTGTTCAGGCGCCATAAATCTTGCAGACCCTACTATTGATTCCTTTTTGGCAAGTAAATGTTTTCTGAATCTGGCAATGCCGAAATCGGTTATTTTCGGCGCGCCCTGAAAAGAGACGATTATATTTTCAGGCTTTATGTCCCTGTGAACCACTTCTTTGGAGTGGGCATAATCAAGGGCCAGCGCTATTTCGTACACAACTCCCACAATCTGCTTTACTGAGAGTTCGGAGGTTCTGTGCATGTCCAGGAGTGTCCTTCCATACACATATTCCATTATCATGTAAAGTTGCTTGTCCAATTTTCCCACATCATAAATAACCACTATATTGGGATGCAATAAAGCGCCCGCTGTTTGGGTCTCTAGGAAGAAATCCCTGAGCGCCTTTTTCTTTCCATTTACATCACCCTCTATTTCAGTGAGCCGGAAGATCTTTATGGCCACAGGTCTGCGGATGATTTTGTCCATCGCTAGAAAGACCCTGCCCATTCCCCCTTTTCCGATTGGCCGAATGATTTCGTATCTTTTTATTCTTTTAGGTTCTTTTTGGATAGTTCCAGCCATTGGTTGTACTCATGATGGAATTTGTGCGCTTGTCAATCAATCGCTCTGAACCGAATACGCGTTCCCCAGGGATCATTGATCTTGGGTTCAGGGCAAGGACAGTATCATAGGGCCTTCTTGGGTGATGGCTATTGAATGCTCGAAATGGGCCGAAAGTTTCCTGTCCGCGGTAATTGCCGTCCACTGGTCATCTAATAGTTTTATCTTCCAGCTACCCTGGGCGACCATGGGTTCCAGAGCCAGGACCATTCCAGCCTCAAGCCTGGGATTCCAGCCTCCGCTCTTGAAATTTGGCACCTGTGGAGGCTCATGCATTCGTCTGCCTATTCCGTGCCCCACAAATTCCCTTATTACTGAAAACCCGTTTGCTTCCACATGGGTTTGAACGGCAATTGAAATATCCCTCAATCTATTGCCCACTGTGGCCTTTTCAATTCCCTTGTACAAGGATTCCCTTGTAACATCCATCAATCTTTTGGCTTCATCGCTAACTTCTCCAATAGCGTACGTCCGGGCCGCGTCGCCCACAAATCCCCTGTAAATAACGCCCACATCCACTCCCACTATATCGCCTTCATTCAAAACTCTAGGGCCGGGAATTCCGTG
>CAZFJT010000133.1:3141-7576 GCA_964519135.1 uncultured Syntrophales bacterium
TCTGGTTGGCCATGCTGTATCCTTTGAACGCGGCTTTGCCTCCGGCTTTTTCGATCATGTATTCGGCTATTTTATTTAATTCCCCAGTGGTTACACCTGGTTGGGCGGTCTCTTCCAACCTGTGGAGTACTTGGGCCACTATCCTGTTGGCTTCCCGCATTATCTCTATTTCCCTGGGAGTCTTCAGTATGATCATGTCCTGTTTCAATGTATTCAAAGCCCCTTATCCATGCCGTATTACCTTAAGATCATAATATAACAATTTTTCAAATTTATCACCCAAAGGCTTGGGAGAAAGTGGAATTAGGTGAACATCTCCCTTTGTGAACAATCTTCATTGATCTTACAGTCTTTATTACCGCGTGAAAGGGCGGTCAATACCGAGGCGCCTTGGGAAGTGGGCTGATTGTTATAAAGCTACTTTTTCCTTATTTGAGGCAGTCGGCTCTCTTACCAATGTAATTAGCGATCCCCAGCTTCCCAGAACATTCTCTACTTTCAGGGTTTATGACACCAATGACCTCAACAATTTCAAGTTTACAGGGTCCATGTCAACATCACCCTGTTTCTTGGGAGTCTCTATTATTTTTGGTGTATTGTAGAATTCATTGCCAGTCATGAAGTATTTAAAGCATTCAATGCCTATTTTACCCTCGCCGATATGCTCATGCCTGTCCACTCTGCGCCCGAGTTCCTGTTTACAGTCATTGAGATGTAAAAGCTCAAGCCTATCAAGCCCCACTATCCTGTCAAATTCGCGGATCATATCTGCGCACGCGGAGCTTGTTCTAAGGTCATATCCTGCGGCGAATGCGTGGCATGTGTCCAAACAAACACCCAACCTCTCGGGAAAACGACAATTTTCTATCATGCGAGTCAGGTGGGAAAATTCGTATCCCAAGGAGCTGCCCTGCCCTGCTGTATTCTCAAGCAGAATTCTTACATTACAGCCCTTTGTGGATTCCAGGGCCTGGTTTAATGACAAGGAGATAGTCTCAAGACCGGTCTTTTCATCTGAGCCTTTTGCAGAGCCCGGATGTGTCACCACCGCGGGAATTCCGAGGGTTTCGCACCTCTCAAGTTCATTCACAAGACCACTTATGGATTTATCAATTAAATCTCGGCTCACTGAGGCCAGATTTATTAAATATGACCCATGGGAATAAACCAAAATACCTGAATCTTCCCTTGAGTTTACAAACGCATTTACAATGTCCGCGGTCAGGGCCTTTCCTTTCCATCTGGAAGCGTTTTGGGTGAATATTTGAATGACATTGAGCCCCAGCTCCATACCCCTGTCAATTGCCTTATGCAATCCCCCCTCAATTGACATATGCGCGCCGAGCATTGGTTGATTAGATGTTTTGCTTTTCAATTTCGATGATGCGCTCAATGGGTCCAATCTCCTTGGAGCCGCGCTCAGCGTCCGGGATTACCATTACTTGGGCAAAGCCTAACCCGGGGTATGCGCCATAGCCTATAATCCTTTAATCAGTGGCCTATTGTCTAATAAGACTGGATTATGGTACTATCGCCAAGCCAAAGGTAGCTGAAAAACCGCAGATAAATCGTTAAAGGAAACCTGAAAAGTGACAAACCAAGCCAAAACCGAGCCGATAAATTCCCTTAGCGGCAAGGAAAGTCTATTCGAGCTAAAGGTGTACTATGAAGACACTGATTGCATGTCAGTGGTTTACCATGCAAATTATGTGAAATTCCTGGAAAGGGCAAGAACGGAATATGTGGCTGAAAGACTAAGTTCCATTGCTGACTACCATAATAAAGGATTCTATTTCATGGTGCACAAATTAGAGATGGCTTTTCATGGGCCCGCCAATCTAGGCGATGAACTTGTTATTAGAACTTTGGTGGAAAACACAACGCGGTTCAGGGTTGTTGTAAAGCAGATCATTTCGCGACAGGGCGCGCCTGATGATTATCTGGTGACAGGTACGGTTACTTTGGTGACTGTTGATCCCTCAGGAAAACTCATACCTGTGCCAAAGGAATTCCACAGCCTGTGATTAATATAATAACCATGAACACAAAGAAATTCAGAGCCTCATCACACGTGATTATTTTCTCAGCCCTAATTCTCACCATGTGCGCCTGTGCCTGTGACGCAATAAATGCTCAGCCCCCGGAAACCGACCACGCCCTTGACACGCGTATTGATAAACTTCTAAGGATCAGCGGAGTAATGGATCAGTTGAAGTCATTCCATGACCAGGTCCTAAAAGCTTTTCCTGTAGACGCTTTCCCTAGTGGTAGATTGAAAAGAAAGGCCAGGGAGATATCCAGGCGTATGGCCGGCCAGGAAGCTTTGATTCCAACCGCGCATGAGATCTTTGCCAAAAACCTTGATCATGTACTGATGAATCGGACAATGGAATTTTATGAATCAAAGCTCGGCGGGAAAGTCGGGCGATTGGTTGCAAACATCAATGAAAAGCATGGACGTAATTTAAAAGCCTTAGCCAGAAAGACCGAGTACAGGATAAGCCAAAAGAGAAGGAAAGCATTGGAGCGTATTGTTATGGCCCAACAAATTGGATCTCGAAACTATGAGCTGACATTGTCATTACTGAACGGCCTATTGGAATCCGACCAATCCGAGCAAGGCTATAGCCAAAAAGCCCTCTGGCAAAGACTGGAAGAAATTGAAAACAAGGTCAAGGCCATGCAGAGAAGAACAAACCAATTGTCCGTGGAATTACTAAGCCTCGCGTTCAGATCCTTGGAGGACGAAGAATTGGAGAGGCTGGCCAGGTTCCAGGAATCCGACGCAGGCCAATGGTACGCATCCACTCTCCATAAAACATGCTTGAAGATCTCCCATGATATGGGGAAGGCGTTGGCCTATGCGATAGCAGCGCCTGGCCCGGATGAAGATGAAAATCAGTAGGCCATTCAACCAATATCTGGAAACGCTTTTTTTGGAGAATTGATTAAATGCTCGATTGCCTTGGGAATATTAAGCGGAATTTCAAAGCTATTCATGGAAACCGCCAATTGCGCCTCAAGATACTCATCGGCTTTTTGTATTTTATTACCATTTCCATCACTTTCTATCCGTTGTGTAACATTCATGCAGACGAAGGATCTTTTAAGAGATTTATTGATCCAAAGGCCCGGTACGAGCTTCAATATCCCGCCACAATGGAAATAGAATTCAATGGACCTGATCAGGTAAGGATATTTCACCCTAGGGCGCCCTTCAGAATTCATGTTTTCATAGAGAAAAGGAGACAGCCGGGGAAGCCGGACTCAACAGCGCTCCTGACTTCCTTGGCCGGGAGACTGGAAAAAGAAATGGGAAAAATAGAAATCTTGGACGCAAAATCGCCTATAAAAGGAGATAAGCGCCATGGATACGCTGTATTCAGGTTTAAGAATTCCAGGGGAGTGGATTTGACACAATTGGTTCGGTATTTTGTGGCAAAGGACAGGGTTCTGCAATTAATAATATCTGACAAATCCAAGGGTTACGCCAATATCAAGCCTATTTTTGACAAAACTTGCAATTCACTGAAAATATTCAAAGAAAGTCTTAAATAATCCAAAGAGCAACTCAATCATGTCAGATTATAAATTAGTATCAGAATATGTTCCCAAAGGTGACCAGCCTGAGGCGATCAAGGCTCTAACCAAAGCCGTAAACCAGGGCGTAAAGCACCAGGTTCTCCTGGGAGTCACTGGCTCTGGAAAAACTTACACAATGGCCAATGTAATCGCCCGCACTGGCAAGCCGGCCCTTGTGCTGGCGCCAAACAAGACATTGGCGGCCCAACTCTTTAATGAATTTAAGTCCCTTTTTCCTGAGAACGCGGTGGAATACTTTGTATCCTACTACGACTATTACCAGCCTGAAGCCTATATTCCACAATCAGACACATATATTGAAAAGGATTCTTCAATCAATGAGATGATAGACAAGATGCGCCACTCGGCCACTAGATCACTTCTGGAGCGGCCGGATGTTATCATAGTGGCTTCTGTGTCCTGCATCTACGGCCTGGGTTCTCCTGAGGCCTATCAGAATATGCTGGTTCATCTTATAGACAAAGAAGAGAGCGATAGGGATATGGTCTTGAAAAAGCTCGTTGAAATCCAGTACGACAGGAATGACATGGATTTTCACAGGGGAACTTTCAGGGTCAGGGGAGACGTGGTTGAGGTGTTCCCTGCGTACGAAGAATCCTTGGCCATAAGAATAGAATTCTTTGGAGACACCATAGACGGCGTCTATGAGATTGATCCACTTAAGGGAAAAGTGACCAGATCCTTGGACAAAGTGGCAATATATCCAGCCAGCCACTATGTGACCGAAAGATCGAGACTGCTCAAATCAGTGGACGCAATATTGGACGAAATGGTTGATAGAAGGGAATACTTTTATTCACAGAATAGATTTATTGAAGCCCAGCGTATAGAA
>CAZFJT010000134.1:0-7559 GCA_964519135.1 uncultured Syntrophales bacterium
TCTCTTTCGGAGACTTTTATAGGAGTTCTCAAAATTAAACGCGAAATGGCTCATAGAAATATGCGCATAGGAAGTAAGGCCGCGCGTTATTGAGAATTTGGGTTTTCAATGAACTATTGGTTGGAAGATTTTATTAGCCTTGCGGCAAAAAAGCCGTCCATGGAAATCTTCATTTCCTTGGCGAATGTGGAATAAAAACCATCAGAATCCACAAATTCACGCGCTAATCCTTGGCTGGTGATATCAAAAAGGGGGCTTAACTCAAAGTCCTTGTTTTCATCGAGAAAATCCCTGATCACAGATATGGTTTCTTCTTGTGTGACCGTGCATACTGAGTAGATAAGCGCGCCCCCTGGTTTTAGGGCCGGAGACACTGCGCGAAGAATTCGCACCTGTTGATTAGCCCGCTCTTGTGGCGTTCCTTCTTTAATCCTGTATTTTACTTCAGGGTTATGCCTCAATGTTCCCAAGTTTGAACAGGACGGATCCACCAGTATTCTATCAAATTGACCCAGAGATCTTATGAATCCAGAGTCGGACGCGTCCCCTACCACTGTTTTTACGCAATTTACGCCGAGCCTTTTTAGATTGTCTTTCATGGCCGAAACCCTGCCTGGATCAACATCAACAGCCACAATATCCGCTTTGTTCTCTGCCAGCGCAGCCAGATGAGCTGTTTTTCCCCCAGGCGCGGAACATGCGTCAAGGATTCTTTCTCCAGGCAAGGGGGCAACAATGTGGGACACCAATTGGGAGGCGATGTTCTGAACACTGAATAGCCCCTCTTTGAATCCAGGGAGTTCGTGAATGGGCGCGCCTGGAGAATCCAGTATCAGCGCGTTATCAACACCTGGATGTTCCGTGAATGTGAGGCCTGATTCTATAAGATTTCTTTTTATTTCGTCATGATTAACCAATAAGGTGTTTGTCCTGAGATGTATGGAGGGTCTTGAATTGTTCTGCCTTAATAACTCTATGGCCTTGTCCGGTCCCAACTGAGAAATCCATCTCCTGACGAGCCACTGGGGGTGAGAATAATACTCAGATAAAAGCCTTGGGTCCTGGCCGGGATCAGGATCGATTGTGGCCTTGTTTTTTAACGCGCTCCTCAACAGTCCGTTTACAAAACTCGCGGATCTCTTGTCAGAAAACGCCTTTGCCTGTTCCACAGCTTCATTTACAGCCGCGTGATCAGGTATTCTATCCAAGAGGAACAATTGAAAGACCCCAAGCCTCAAAATATCGAGCACTGTGGGTTTTATTTTCTTGCCCGGATTGCTTGAGAGTCGCCTGATTATGGAGTCCAGTCTCCATTTCCACCTGAGGGTTCCATAGGATAATTCAGTGGCCAAGGCCCTGTCCTTGGGACCCATGGAAGCGTCCAGTCGATCCAGAAGGGCCTCTTCAGCAAACGCGCCTCCCTGTACAAAGGTCAAGACATCCAACGCGGCCCCGCGAGCAGGCGATACTTTCAAAGACCTCTTGGGCGCCATTGATAAGGCTTAATACCCGGCCATTTCCTGTAAACGGGCGATCCGCTCCTCAATGGACGGATGTGTGGAAAAAAGTGAGGACATTGACCGAGCGGAAAAAGGATTCACTATGAACATATTTTCAGTGGCCTGAACACCATTTCGCATTGGCCGCGCATCTACGCCCCTGGCCAACTTGTCCAAGGCCCGCGCGAGCCATAATGGATTACCGCAAAATTCAGCGCCGGCCCTATCAGCAAGGTATTCCCTTGATCGGGATATTGCCAGTTGAATTATTGTCGCGGCCAATGGGGCAAGAAAGACCATCAATAATCCGGCGATGGGCGATCCGCCCTCTTCATCGTCCGAACTACCAAAGAACATTCCCGCGTAAGCAAGGTAGGTTATAGCCGCGCCAATGGTTGCGGCAACTGATTGGATCAGGATGTCCCTATTTTTGACGTGCCCCAGCTCATGGGCGATAACTCCTGCGAGCTCCTCCCTGTCCAGGATATTCAGGATTCCCGTTGTCATCGCGACAACCGCGTTATCAGGATTCCTACCTGTTGCAAACGCGTTGGGAGATTCATCCTGGATAATGTAAACCTTCGGCATGGGGATGCCCGCGTTGCGGGCCAGGTCCGAGACCAGACTGTAGATTTCAGGCGCCTGGCTCTCAGTGACTTCTTGGGCCCTGTACATTCTCAATATTATTTTATCACTGAACCAGTAAGAACCGATATTCATCAATACGGCCAATACCAGGGCAATTGTCATCCCTGACTTGCCGCCTATAACATTTCCCATGAAAATCAGAAGACCGCTTAAAAGAGCTAGCAAGATAACGGTTTTGATCCTGTTAGCCATGTTTATTCATCCTTTCCATTATTTAATATTCAGGTTTTTCCATTTTTTAATCGAATCTTATGGACCATTAAAAAATGATTGCGCTACAAAGTGGTTTGAGACATTACCGCATTCTTTGGCAGTCTATTCCAATTCCTGTCAAGATGATCTATGACGCCTGATGTCCATGTGTCACACCTTTTCTCCAAAGAAATCTCCGGGATTCAGTCTTTGACCCCTGGCAAAATCCGCGAAACTGGTCCTTTTCTTGCCAGGCGCCTGGACCTGGATTATTTTCAGTAATCCTGAACCAGAGCCCACCAACGCGCCGTCATTGTCTATTGATTGTATTACACCAGGCTTTCCTTGGCCTGATTCAGGTCTTGCCTCCCAGATGCGAATAGTGTCCTTTCCCAATTTGGAGTGAGCTATTGGCCATGGATTCATCGCCCTGACAAGCCTGTCCAAATACACTGCGCTTTTGCTCCAATCAACCAAACCATCGCTTTTGGCAAGGGGTTTGGTGTAAGTGGCCTTTTTATTGTCTTGGGGCGTCGGCGACACAGAGCCATTTTTCAGCTTCAATAGGGTGTTGACCATCAGATCAGCGCCAGGTTCCAACATTCGATCATGGAGATCGGCTGCTGTGTAATGATCCTCTATTGGGATCTCTTTTTGGAGAAGAATATCCCCAGTGTCCATGCCTTCATCCATCAACATGGTGGTTAGGCCGGTTACAGTATCCCCCTGTAGGATCGCCTCACTTATTGGCGCGGCGCCCCTATGTCTTGGTAAGAGTGACGCGTGCAAATTAACGCAACCCAGGCTTGGTAAACGCAAAATTTCCCTGGACAGTATCGACCCATAAGCCACAACCACTATGACCTCTGGCTGCATGGTCCTAATGAAATCAACACATTCCCGTGACTTGGCGTTAGCTTGTGAACACGTCGGAATTCCCAACTCTTGCGCAATGGCTTTAACAGGAGTGGGAACAATCTTTTTACCCCTCCCTTTAGGCCTGTCTGGTTGGGTAACCACGCCAATAACATCAAAATTATCGTGTAAGGCCTTCAAAGTAGGGACAGAGAATTCAGGAGAACCCATGAATATAATTTTCAGGTTCAAATCCCCCTCCCTGCGATTTTTTTCACCCGCCTTTGATACAGTCTCCGCTTCAAGGATGACGCATGGCTAAGTATTGTGGTTCCTTCAAGGTGGTCCAGCTCATGTTGCAACGCCCTTGCCAGCAGACCTTCAGCCTCTATGGTCAAGGGCGCGCCGTCAAGGTCTTCAGCCTTTAGCTGGATCTTCAGGGCCCTCTTCACATCCACTGCAAATTCAGGAACACTCAAACAGCCTTCTTCTTTGACCTCAGAGCCTTCTGTAAGCGTTATTCTAGGATTTATGAGGTAAATTGGCCTTTTAACTTTTTCAGACGGGTCCGCGTACGCATAATCAACATCCACTACAACCATCCTGATAGGTTTACCCACTTGATTTGCAGCCAGACCTATTCCAGGAGCGCTGTACATGGTTTGGCTCATGTCCTTTGCCAGGGCAATAAGGGTGTCGTCTATATTCCTTATTAGCTCGGCCTCCTTTTCCAGGACTTTGTTTGGAACCGTAACTATGGGTAAAATAGCCATTCAGGGCGCTCCTTATTAATTTACTCAGGCCGGATGTACAATTTTTTGCAGCTCTCTGACATTCCCTGTTCTGTTATTTTAAAATTTTCATTCCCAGATGTTTTGTCAAGCAGGCTCAAGGGCTTATTTCGAACTTTATGGCCTGGTTTTTAAAGCTAATTGGGTCGCATTCCTATTAGCTAACCCTTAAAACCATTTGATGAAAGAGCAATATTGTCAGCGTGGGCTATTTCATCATTACGTCTGTATCCCAGTATCCAGTCGATTTCAGGGGTTCTTCGTCCTTTAATCTTGTTGATTTCCACTGAAGAGTAGTTGACCAGGCCTTTGGCTATGGTCTTTCCGCACATGTTTTGAATGGCCACTGCCGCTCCGTGTTCAAAATCTCCACTGATTTGCACAACACCTATGGGTAATAGGCTCTTTCCTTTGTCCACCAACGCGGACACAGCGCCATCGTCTATAACCAGCACTCCTTCAGGCTCAAGGTTGAATCTTATCCAGTGCTTCTTTGAGCGTATTCTCTCTCTTAATGGAAGGATCAAAGTCCCATGCTCCTCTCCCTCCATAATTCTCCTGACCACATGGGGGATCTTCCCTCCGGCTATAATCATGGGAATTCCCGCTATTCCAGCTTTTGACGCGGCCTCAAGTTTGGATGACATGCCCCCATGACCGACTGTGGACTTGGAAGTGCCAACCATTGCTTTGATCTTATCGTTTATTTCTTCTACAAGAGGGATCAGGCAGGCGTCCGGGCTTTTTCTGGGATCACAGTCCATCAAGCCTTCCATATCAGTAAGGGTTATCAATAAATCCGCGTCAGCGAGTGTCGCCACCAACGCTGATAAGTTGTCATTGTCTCCCAGTTGGATTTCCTCAACCACCACAGTGTCATTCTCATTAATTATCGGAGTTACCTTCCAGGCCAATAGGGTGATAAGGGTGTTCTTTGCGTTCAGGTGGCGTCTCCTATGGCTGAGGTCATCCTTGGTGAGGAGCATCTGCCCCACCTTGATACCTTTTTCTGCAAAGATCCTCTCGTACGAGGTCATTAATTCCGTTTGTCCAATGGACGCGGCCGCCTGTTTTTGCGGGATGGTTCTCGCGCCCTCCTTGAGCTCCATTTTTTTTACACCTGCTGCTATGGCCCCTGACGACACCACGATGAATTCCCTGGACTTTTGCCCCAGCTCTTGTATATCCGCGGCAAGTTCCTTTATTACTGTCAAGTCCAGGCCTGTGGAGTTGGTGACAACACTGGAGCCTAGTTTGACTACAATGCGTTTGGCCTTTGAAATTATTTCCCATCGTTTTGATTTCTCAGTCATGGTTATCCGCGGTCTGCTCCAAAAGAGAGGTAATCCTGTATATGAGGTCGTTGAGTCCCTGTTTTGCCACCGCGCTAATCTGAAAAACTTCATATCCTCTTTTTTCCAGTTGCGCGCTTAAAATACGTGAGTTCTCCAAATTTTCAGGTATGTCTTTTTTGGTTATTATCACCAACATTCTCTTGTTCGCCAGATCTTTATCATAGGAAGCAAGCTCGTCCATTATTAATTTAAATCTTTCCAAAGGGGTTGGTTCAAGATGAGGCGAAGGGTCTATCAGATGCAAAAGTATTCGAGTTCTCTCCACGTGCCTCAGGAATCGCAGCCCCATCCCAGCCCCTTGAGATGCGTTTTCAATGAGTCCCGGTATGTCCGCGACGACAAAACTCTTACTGTGGGAAACCTTGACGACACCAAGAAACGGGGTCTTTGTTGTGAAAGGATAATCCGCAATCTTGGGAGTGGCGTTGCTCACAACTGATATAAGGGTTGATTTACCCGCGTTGGGCGCGCCAACCAGTCCCACGTCTGCGATGAGCTTTAATTCGAGCTTCAAGTATCGCTCCTCGCCGGGCTCACCTTCCTCAAATCTTCTGGGCGCCTGATTCCTGGAAGTCGCGAATCTGGCGTTTCCCCGTCCTCCTCTACCCCCCTTTGCCACTACCACATCTTGACCATCCCGCTCAAGGTCGGCCACAATTTCACCAGTTTCAATATCGGTAATTAAGGTACCCGCGGGGACCTTTATAACAAGATCATCCGCAGAGGCGCCATGCATATTCTTGCCCATTCCGGGTCTTCCATTCTTGGCTCTGTACAACTGCTGATACTGACAGTCAAGTAGGGTGTTCAAGGATTCATCGCCCATAATAAGAACATCTCCGCCTTTGCCGCCATCTCCCCCGTTTGGTCCGCCCTTTGGGACGTACTTCTCCCTACGGAAGCTCATGCATCCATTGCCGCCTTTTCCGGAGATCACTCTTATGCGCGTCTCATCTACGAATTTCAATGAATAGCTCCCCAGGGCGCGTGATAGTATATGGTTATAGCAGGCGCCGAAAATAAAACGCAGATTCTTACGGAAAATTCCCGGAGGGCTCTTTTTTGTCAAAAAACCGCCCTCCGGACCTCCCGCAAAAAACTTTATTATTTCGGCAAACTGCTACGCTATCGATCCGCGAGTTTGCGCTCTCAGTACTTGTACAATTACCATAGACCGATAAATGAATCGGAAAAAACTTTGTGCAATTAATATATTACCAGTAAAACACCTCTAGAGCGCGGCTAAGATCGCACAAACGCTTGTTAAGGTATTGCTCGTCCGCGAAAGTTTCCGTCATGCTCCATTGTACAATGGGCGTCGGCTTTTTTGGGCTTGAAGAATAGATACTAGGAGTGTGTTAAGGCAGGGGAGAGTACAAAAGGCTCAGTTTAAGCCGCGGCCCGGACCAGATATTCTGAAATCGGGCCGGGGACTTCTAATTTTCATAAACTGAAACTTTCTTTCTTTGCCTGTCTTTTCTTTCGAACTGCACGACTCCGTCTATCTTTGCAAACAAAGTATAATCCTTGCCAACACCCACATTTTCACCTGGGTGAATTCTGGTGCCATGCTGCCGCACTATGATATTGCCGGCTTTGACCTGTTGTCCTGCAAATCGTTTCACACCCAACCGTTGGCCCGGGCTGTCCCTGCCGTTCCTGGAACTTCCGCCTGCTTTTTTATGGGCCATTTGATCCTCCTGTGCGGGCTCTACGCCCTATGGTTTAAGCCGTAGATCTATTGAATTATCTGCGTCTATTCAGACACTATATCGTCAATTCGCAACAATGTGTGCCATTGCCTGTGTCCCTGTTTTTTCTTGAATCCCTTGCGACGCTTTTTCTTGAAAACAATTATCTTTTTACCTTTGGCGTTTCTAAGGACAGTGGCCTTTACCTTGGCCTGGTCCAAAGTGGGGTCGCCTATATTCAAGCCATCATCAGTGGACAGGGCCAGTACACGGTCCAATTCAATCTGGTCCCCGTTTTCAGCCTCCAGTTTCTCAACTTTTACAAAGTCTCCAGGCTGAACCTTATACTGTTTTCCACCGGTTTCAATTACTGCGTACATCACAGCCTCCTGAACGATAAACCACCATTTAACCAGCATTCTGATAGTATGTCAAGTGGAAATGCACCTGGAGTGTAATGATTCACTTAAATCCGGCCGTGCTCCCTGAGCCAATAATTAATGTATAAAGTATAGATCCTCGCGGTGT
>CAZFJT010000135.1:0-7545 GCA_964519135.1 uncultured Syntrophales bacterium
CGACCATGGGAGGTCGGAATGAAATTTCATTTCATTCCGTGTTTTATTTCGAGAAATAACTATAAGAGGCGATTTTTCCCAGTAGCCAAAAAGGGAATCCAGTCATGAATGCCACCATAAGTAGAATTGTTCTTATTGGACCAATGACAAAGGAGACTTTCTGTAAGAGAGGCGCCAGGGGACAGAAGTCCTGTTCCAGCGTAATTAAAAAAGGGGTTCCCCTGGAATTACACAATAAGCGCCGGAATGGTTGGGCTCGGCTGAAAAAGCCTTTTGGTAAAGGCCGGGAGAGGTTATCAAAGCGAAGTGGAGCGACTCATGAACGAACCATTGTTTGATCCTGAATCTGATCAAAAGATGCAGAGATTTTTGATGGAAGAAGCTGAAAGGCGCATGGAAAGAGATTTTAGAAATTTACCATAGTTTCTGGTTAACTCATGCAAGAGAGCAATGGTACTCTGAGTTTATATGCATTAACTAGGCGAGCAATGGCCAAAAAAAGTAAGCGTTCATCTGGGAGACCCTTTATGTACAAAGGGCCTGGCCGAACCCCTCCCCAAAAACATATTAAATATGGGGACTTAAGTTATTTAAAAGCCTCTTTTGACATCAGAGCTGTTAGAAAATCGACCCAACTCAAAGAGTGGACCTAGATTGATCTAAAATAATAACCTACTGGGAAAACAAAACAATAGGCTGTATTTGCGATCACAGGGGCGCTCTCCTGGCGCAGTTTTGATGGATTTATGTTATCATTTGTATATAATTTCGAGGAACCCTGGAAATGTTTTCAGACGCCATTGAGTTTCTTTTATTTAAAATCAATTAAGCGCGTAAATTTAATTGAGGGGAACACAGATGGAGCATACGGTCAAAACGATTATGCATAATGGAGTACGGATCTATCATTCCGATTACAGGGGAATTTCCGAGGAGAATTTTGTTTCCCAGATCAAGGCCAATATGGAATATTTCGATACCCTGGCAAAGAATGGGGAGCAAAGTATGCTTTCACTAGTGGACGTTAGGGACACTTACCTTGTTCCCACAGTGGCCAAGGCCTTTGAAGAGGCCGGAAAGAGTAGAAGATCCCATTTGAAGGCCACAGCGGTGGTGGGACTCAAAGGTGTGCTCAAAACAGCGCTTAGAGCTATAAATATGATGGCAAGAACATCAGCCAAACCTTTTGATGACTTTGACGAAGCCGTTGAGTGGCTTTCAAAGCAACAATAACCTAAAAGTTTCTGTAATTTCTTACTCTTCCACGTTGATTTTTCAGGGCGCGGTTTGCTTTCCCTGATGGTCTTTGTTGTTCCTACCTTTCGCCCATACATGAAGTTTCGCTCATATGTTTCATTCAAAAGAGGCAATCATGACTATTGATTAATCTCATTTAAGGTGTTGCGTGAATGGCAGTATCGTGAAATTCTACCATGAACACCAACGAAGCGGAACGAGGTTATGATGGTAGACAAATCCAACGGTAATTCCTTCGGTCCATTTGAGGTTAAAGACTGCGCTCTGGTCCCAATTGCCACCGGAAATAAGGCCCAAAACCTGAAAGAGCTACGGGACGCCCTCCCCAATGTTGATCAAGGCAGCATATACTTCCATTTTTGGGGAGGTTTGCTTAGGCCGACCTTTGATGATCCTGAGTTCGTAAACGATTTCGCAATATGGAGCTATTACGCGTTACATGATGAAATATTGGCTGAAAGGCTCGCAATTATAGACCCCACCGCGTTTACGGATCTGGAATCTGTTCGCCAGGAGTTGATTGAGATCGTTGAGGAAAGGCTGGATGAAGTACAATGGCCCACATGGGCGTCCAATGATCAGCAGTTCCACTTCATTCGGTCCCAGATCGTAATCTTTGATACGAATCGTTCCATAGAGGATCCAGAGGATCTTGTGGAATTAACTCCCAAGATGGGCCTGGGAAGTATATTTTACCATTTCATAGACTCCAGGCGACGAACCCCTGACAGGCATTCGGACTTTGAAGCGTGGCTCCAGGGATTCAATGGAGAGTATGAAAAACTTTGCCGGCTAATTAGCAGGGTTGACCCTTACTTCATAACATTGAGAGAGTTAAGGGATACTTTATCAAATGTATTTGACAGCTATTTCGGAAGGAAAACCACATGAAATCTATCCAGGACTACGGCCAGGTTGCTGGAGAGGATGTTATCGATCAATTGCGACAGTTGGCCGAACCATTAAAAGACATGAAGGTAACCCACGTTAACTCCACCAGAAGTGGAGGAGGTGTTGCTGAAATACTTGAGGAGCTGGTTCCCTTAAAAAGAGAACTTGGAATAGACGCCACTTGGGAAGTCATTAAGGGAAACGATAAATTCTTCCAGTGCACAAAGAATTTCCACAATGGTCTTCAGGGCGATGTAACTCCTTTAAATGAGGAACTCTTAAAGGCCTACGAACAGACAAACGTGGAAAACGCCGAGGAACTCAGAGAAAAGCTGGAGAATGCTGATATAGTGTTTATACACGATCCCCAGCCGCTTCCACTCCTTAATCAATGTAAAAACCGCAGAGGTAAATGGATCTGGAGATGCCATATAGATCTAGGGCGACCTCACAGGCCGGTATGGAAGTACCTCAGAAAGTTCGCAATGGATTATGACGCGAGTATATTCTCACTTGCTGATTTTGCCCAGCCTCTACCTCATCCCCAGTATCTAATTCCCCCCAGCATAGATCCATTGAATGAAAAAAATATGGATCTGCCGGCTTCGGAAATCGATAAAGCAAGAACCGAATTCCATCTGGACCCAGAAAGACCACTGATGTTACAGGTTTCAAGGTTCGACAGGTTCAAGGATCCCACAGGGGTGATTCAAGCTTATAGACTGGCCAAAGAATTCGCGCCCCACCTTCAATTGGTGCTTGCTGGAGGAACAGCCACTGACGATCCTGAAGGAGATATGGTGTTGGAAGAGGTGAAGCATGAGTCCGGGGATGATCCTGACGCCCATATACTGATGCTTCCACCAAACGCGGATGTGACAATAAACGCTTTGCAAAGAGCCGCGGACATAGTGCTTCAGAAATCCGTTCGTGAAGGTTTCGGGTTGACTGTCACAGAAGCTATGTGGAAGGGAAAACCCGTTATTGGAGGTAACGCTGGAGGGATCAAATTACAGGTGGTGAACCATCATACGGGGTTCTTGGTCAATTCCCCTTCAGGGGCGTCATTGAGGATGAGGTACATGCTCAGGCATCCGGACAGGATATTGGAAATGGGCCGCAAGGCAAAGGAGTTTGTCAGGGATAATTTTCTCATAACCAGGCATATAAGGGAATACCTGAGTTTGATGGTGGCCCTGGAGTTTGGGGATAAAGAGCGAATAGAGCTATAATCCTTTGCTGGGTTAATAGTTGCCCAGCCACTTTGAGCTGATTGACCGGAAATCTTTTATGGCTTATCCTGAGAGAATGGGCGCGCAATGCTGAACATGAACCGGCTGCTTTTTAGCCATATGTAATCATAACCGACCAAAACTTTGACTATGGCGTTTTCAGATCCTCTAATCCTTGGATTTCTCTCTAGGCTGGAATTAGATATTCCCAGAGTCCTGATGCTGGACTATGACGGCACACTCGCTCCATTCACTGAAAATAGGGACAAGGCGTTTCCTTATCCTGGCGTCAGGGAAACACTGGACGAGATAATGGAAACCCGCGCAACAAGGCTGGTTATAATAAGCGGTAGAGCAATAGGCGACCTAAAACCGCTACTTGGCTTGAGATATGAACCTGAAATATGGGGGTCCCATGGGTTGGAGCGTTTGACAGAGGATGGATCCTATTCAAGAGCGGTCATAGACTCCAAGCTTTTAGGCGCCATCGATCTCGCTGAATCACGGGCAAAACAATACGCCCTTGCGGATCAATGCGAACGAAAACCAGCGGGAATGGCGCTACACACTAGAAAAATGACCGCGTCTGAAGCTGAACTGCTTAAGGAAAGCGTATTAAAAGAGTGGTCCAAACTGATCATGGACAAAGATCTGGAAGTCCATGAATTCGATGGTGGTCTGGAAATAAGGATAACAGGAATTAACAAAGCCAAGGCGGTCAGGACTATAGTGAATGAATCCCCAGAACAGACGCTGTTCGCGTACTTGGGGGATGACTTGACGGATGAGGACGCGTTTAAGGAAATCAAAGGCATGGGGTTATCGGCCCTTGTAAGGGAGCAATGGCGGCAAACGCAGGCCGATGTATGGTTGAGATCCCATGATCAAATGTTGGAATTTCTTCGCGAATGGCTAAGAATCGAAAGGTCTGGAGGCCCAAAATGACAAATGGCTCGGATCGGCGTCTAGTTATAATATCAAATAGATTACCTGTGGTTATCAATCGTGAGGACAATGGCTGGACAGTCACGCCAAGCTCAGGTGGCCTTGTAACGGCCCTTGCTCCTGTGCTCAGGGACCGGGGCGGGCTGTGGATAGGATGGCCTGGAACCCTTGACGAGGTCGACCTTACTGAACCTTTAAAACAGGGCTCATTGGACGCGGGCTACCAGCTTTTCCCAATTTTGCTCTCCAAACAGGAGCACGACAATTTCTATTATGGATTCGCGAATGAAGTTATATGGCCATTGTTCCATGACTTGCAGGACAGGTGTAAATTCGAGCCTGAATACTGGTCCGCGTACGAGGAGGTCAACTATAAGTTCGCAAAGGCCATTGCAGAGAATATCAAAAAAGATGACACTATTTGGGCTCATGATTATCACTTGATGAATGTCGCGTCCGCGCTTAAGCGACTGGGTGTGGATACCCCTTTGGGGTTCTTTCTACACATACCTTTCCCTCCTTTGGACATTTTCCTTAAATTGCCGTGGCGTTCAGAGATACTTTCGGCTTTGCTCGAATATGATCTCATAGGCCTGCAAACCATAAGGGATCGCAGAAACTTCGTACAATGCGTTGCTTCACTTATTAGCGGGGTTGAGGTTGAAGAAGAGGAAGACGGGCGGATGGCCATGATAAGATTAGGAACCCGCGAGGTTCGGGTTGGCGCATTTCCCATAAGCATAGATTATGACTCCTTCGCCAAGGACGCAGTCTCAAAGGAAGTCTCGGATAAGGCCTGGTATATCCACGAAGACTTGCCTAAGAGACACATTATACTTGGTGTGGACAGGATGGATTATACAAAGGGCATTCCGTACAGACTCGAAGCTTTTAGAAACGCATTGATAAGATACCCTGAACTCAGGGAACAGATAACATTGGCCCAGGTGGTTGTTTCCAGTAGATCTGAGATACCTGAGTACAAAGAGCTTAAGAATTCCATAGAGAGGCTCATAAGCGAGATCAACGGCCAGTTCACAGTCTCAGGATGGGTCCCCATAATATACATTTCAAGACGCCTATCAAGACACGAGCTTCTTGCCTGGTTCCGGACTTCTGAGATCGCTCTTATAACCCCTTTGAAGGATGGAATGAATTTGGTGGCAAAGGAATATTGCGCTTGCAGTCTGGAAGAGAACGCGGTTCTTATTCTAAGTGAGTTTGCCGGAGCGGCCGCGGAGATGCAAAACGATGCGATACTTGTTAATCCCTACCATGTGGAGTCTGTGGCTGACGCGATATACCAAGCCTTTACAATGGACGAGCAGGAAAAGAAGCAAAGGATGTCCGCCCTAAGAAAGATGATTAGTGAAAATAATGTATTCCAATGGGTAGACTCTTTCCTTAACGCGGCATTTGGAAAAGACTTGAGCAGTTTCACACCTGTAGCGGACTATATGCCTGTTGTGGAATGGGAAGACTCGGAAACTGAGGAATAATTGGCGTCTATTTTGGGGCCACACGCGACCCACTGACCATATGGACTTCCATATAAACTCATCAAGCCGGATGATCACGAATTGGAAAAAACAGGCTTGGTAAGATTTGCAATTCGCGATAGAGCCATTTGGCGGTAGTTGCATGTTGCTACCAGGATTGCAATTAGTTTGCTTGTTTTTAAGGCCTAAAGACATTCAGGTCATTCATCCAATATCAAAAATAAATCACCAAATTATATGGGCTTATCCAGCAAGTAAATATCATAAGGGGGTTCTGGCACAACGCTTGCTTTAGTTATTCCATAGATTCTATAGCCAAGGGCAAGATGGGGCATCATAATAGTAGACAAGGTTCTACTTAACCCATCCAAATGGGAAAAACATGAGTGATCACACAAATGAATAGAATCGACTGGAAGAAACAAAGGGGCCTTTTCATTGGCGGACCTGTTTTTGAATCTCATTGACCATGGAAAGGTTTTCAATCCTAGAACCCATCATTTAATGATAAGGAGATAAATATGCCAGGATTTGACGGAAGAGGACCAAGGGGACTTGGCCCTGGAACAGGTGGACGCAGAGGAGTTTGTTTTACTGGATCACGCACATATAATCAGGCAGGCAGAGGCGCACGCGGCCTATGGGGCGGAGGCTGGGGAAGACGCTGCATAGGCGGATGGCTGGGATTTCGGGCCGCTCCCTATGACGTTGATCCTACAGCGGTTGATGATACGGATATGTTAAGAAGGGAACTTGAACAGGCCAGAAATCAAGTGGCGCAAATGGAGTCCAGACTGGCTGATCTCGAACAGGCCGGCCAAAAAGAATAGGGTAAATAGGAGCAACTCTATTTAATTGTTCGGCCTTTTGTCCCCTCCCATGCGATGACCTTGGGAGGGGAATTTAATTGAAATCCGGAAAGGAAACTTAGACAATCCTCAAATCACCACAAACTACAGCTCGATCAGGAAAAATATGTTAGAATTAAATCAGAGATTATTATAGTTGGATATCAACGCCAATGGAAATGCTGTAAAAAATTATGATCATGGAGTGAGTTAAATGAAGAAAGTAGCAATAGTCGGCTGCGGCGCCTACATGGAAAGCGGTTATGGCTGTCCTGGTGAATGGAGGTGCCTAAAGGCCGCAAATAACGGAGAGGGCAGCTTTAGTGAACCCCATGATGTGGTGGCCTTTGTCACTTGCGAATGTCCCGGCCGCACTGTGATACCGAATCTTGGTATGGCCATGAAACTCTCAGAGGTAAAACCGGATGTAATCCATTTCAGCTCTTGTCTGGCCAACGCGAAGCCTGAATGCCCATATTGTAAACCTGAGGACCTAGCAAAGATGGTTGAAAACAAGACAGGCATTAAAGTGGAACTGGGAACCCACGACTATCATTAAAAATCATATCACGTTATGAATGGAGTTCATCCGCTTTCCGGGTGGACTCTCACCTGCCTTTGCCTGAGGAACCAATGAAGGCCATAGCACACCTTTTCCCACAACCACCCCATTTTCCACAAAAATAGCTGTTTTCTTAAGGACATTCTAAATCACAGCAGAGTCATGGTATCTAAATCCAATGCCTTGTTTTTTGCCACTCCAATGAGACCTGTGCAATTCTCGAAACAGTTGGGGATTTTAGAATTTATGATTTTATTATTATAGTAATTCTCGAAATAAAACACGGAATGAAATGAAATTTCATTCCGGCC
>CAZFJT010000136.1:0-7519 GCA_964519135.1 uncultured Syntrophales bacterium
AAGTTTATTCTCCGGTAATCCAAACCTGCCCATTACTTCCTTGTCAGTCAAACCCTCCTTGAGCGCCAGGGAAATATTTCCGGCAATGGCTTTTTTTTCTCTGAGTTGTCCGCGGCTCCACTGGAGGGACTTTGGGCGTCTTGGGGTTCAGCTCGGATAATTCCAGCGTCTTGGAGTTTTTTCTTTAATCTATGCAGGCCCTTTTCAGTAAGAGAATATTTGGCCATCAACACCTATCATTCATGCCGGACTTGATGTCTGCCACAACTTGCTTTGCTGAGACGCGCTTCTTTTCGGTCATGTCCGAAGCTCCTTCACAGGAGAATCCATAATCCAATAATTGTAAGATTGACAAAATTAAAATAGAAATGATTTTTTGATAGTATTAGCGTTTTTAGAGGCATTTGGGCTAGGCTAAATTCTGATTCCTTGACTCAACGTTTTTCCTTCATGTCAATTTGGACAAAATGGAAATATCAAGATGACTCTAAATTTCCAACCTTCTCACCATGAAGGCATTATTCAAAGAATTAGGAAATATATTGCTGTGGAGGTTTCCGCTGTTTACTTTGACCAGCTCAGTCCATAATACATAGCAACTGATTCATCGCTATCTTCCGTTTTAAACGCCGAATTCTTGGACAAATCCTCGTAGTTCCGAAGTTCTTCAACTTTCATGAAACGAAAATAGTTTTTTTTATAGAATTCTACTGCTTGATAAGTCCTATAAGCGTCAACAGTTATATAACGACAACCAGTTCGGTTTTCTGTAAGGAATAAGAGCTTTGTCATATTCAGCAGGAGGCTTCCAATTTTCCTTCCTTGCCAGTCTTTGTGAACACCTAGTCTGGCAATCTTCACAGCTGGAAGAGTCCTGTACCGTTTACCATGCGGTAGTTCTTTTCTAATCTTATTAAAATCTTTGTTCTTTTCAAATGCTTCGGCGCGTATAGAATCATTACAAAAACTGATTAACGCTTTTGGGCGGCCTTCTTCTCCTCCATCAGGTATCAAAATGTACGTCTTGGCCAAGAGTTGTTCTTCGTATTTTAACTGATCTTGGAGAAAGAATTCGTTAAGATCCTTCTTATTGCAATCAAAAGACCCTGGGAATATGCCACAGGGTCTTAAGATGAATCCTTGGTACCGAACTTCATTTCTTTCGACGCTTATCATCAGCCAACATCTTCTCAAGTGTTTCTTCCAGGTTCGGTGTAGAGATTAGCGGCAAGCGCCTCTCTTTTTCACGATCCTTATCCCAGAAAACTTTAGCGTCCTCTCCTTCAAGGACAGGTGTTGACGCAATCGGTGACGCCATAATACATCCCTTTCTCCCGAAATCCCGCAGCTTCAGGCCTGTTAACGCTCCCTGTTTGTATTGCTTTAAGACACATATATTATAATAAAGATCTATTAGTGTAAAATTTTTTCTTGAAAAGGCGCCCTGCTTCTGTTAAATCAGTGTCACTGTTTTTCATAAATGTCAAGCCATTAGTGTAAGTTGAAGTTATTGTCGCGTCTGAAGGATGAGGTCTTAATTGCCACATCTATTTAAAAATTGTAAGCCATGGCCCAATAAATCTTTTAATGAAATTGAGATATTTTCCTTAAATGTTTTTGATTTCCCATTTCACGAGCGCAAAAGCCGCAATATGGAGTGATTATGAAAATACTTGTTATCAATAGCGGTAGCTCATCTCTGAAATATTCGCTATTTGAAATGCCGTCAGAAGACTTGATCATATCAGGAACAATAGACAGACTGGGCCTGGACAGAGCCACACATAAATATCAAGCTCGAGGTTCGGATGAAACTGAACATGAAGTTAACGCTCCTGACCACGGCCAGGCCTTGGATGAGGTTTTGAAAACAATTACGGATCGAGCCGTTAATAACCTTGACGATATTGAAGCTGTAGCTCATAGAGTGGCCCATGGTGGGAAATATAAACAAGCGGTAATAATAGACGATGATGTTATGTCCGAGATCAGGAGGATGACCCCCATGATCCCATTGCATCACCCCCCAATGATAAAGGAAATTGAGGAGTGCTTTTCAAGAATGAGTCTCTCCAAGCATGTCGCGGTGTTCGACACATGGTTCCATTCCACTATACCTGATAAGGCCGCGATATACGGATTACCATACCGTTATTTCCATGAAAAAGGCTATAAAAAGACCGGTTTCCACGGAAATTCCCACTCATATGTCTCTCGGCGAGCCGCGGATTTCATGGGCCGAAATATTGAAGACTTGAGGATTATTACTTGCCATCTTGGCAATGGCGTGAGCTTGTGCGCAATAGACAAGGGAAAATCAATAGACACCACATTGGGAATGACAGCGGTTCCAGGCCCTATTATGGGCACCAGGTGTGGTGATGTGGACCCTGGGCTGCTGCCTGTGATCATGAAGGAAGACTCCATGGACCCTGATCAAATGATAGATCTTTTGTACAGGGAATCCGGCTTAAAAGGAATTAGTGGGATAAGCAGAGATATGAGAGATATAGAAGCCGCTGCCCGAGAGGGCCACACACAGGCCGAGCTGGCCTTTGACGCCTTCTGCTACGGTGTTAAGAGATGTTTAGGTCAGATGCTCATTGCCCTTGGCGGCTGCGATTGCCTGGTATTCTGCGGAGGTATAGGGAAGAACAGCCCAAATGTGAGAGAGGCTTCCCTGTCCAATACTGAGGGTTTGGGCTTTTTGCTTGATAAACAAAAAAATGAAAACGCCGGCCCGGACAACCAAGCTCAGGTGATTGATATATCCCAGGATGCTTCAAGTTGCAGAATTCTGGTAATAGAAACATTCGAGGAGATAATGATGGCAAGGCAATGTCTGGAAGCCCTAAAATAGCCTTACAGAGCCTATATTTAATCTTGGGAATCCCGTGATCCGGGATTATTTTGCCGCGTCCTTTTCACGGAGAAATTCCCTTATTTCCTGATGATTCCTGTCTGTTGCTATCTGAAAAGCTGTTTTCCCATCCTCATCGGTTATAAGAAGATCCGCTCCATTTTCAGCCAGATACTTGATTACGTCCAGATCACCCCTATCAGCCGCCAGAGTTAAAGCGCTATCACCAAAATCATCCTTAAAGTTCACGTCAGCGCCCAGCTTGATCATCGCGCCGATTTTTTCGATGTTCCCGTCTTGCGCGGCCCTCATCAACTGTTTTCCCTGCTTCCTTTCATCTGGTTGCGGCATCTTAGCCTTTTTGTTCCCAATTGGGGATTCTTTGTACAAGTCGCCAAGTTCTACTGAGTCCTCCCCGTGGAGCGTGGCTGATATCTCTTCCACATCAACGGTCATTCTCGCGTAGAATTCTTCTCCTGTAAGAAATCCTCCGTCCAATAGCTTATCAAAAGCCTCGTGCAACGACTTTCCACTGATGTTGTGCTTCTCAACAAGTTCCCTGTCGGTGAGGCCCGACCTTACGTCCTCAGCTAATCGCTTAAGGTCAACCTTCTTTTTCGGGAAAAGGCTGTCCAGCTCACTTTGCTCAATAAGCTTGGCTGCAACGAGTTTTTTAAACAGGCTCTCCAGACCCCTTCTTGAAAGTTTGTACTTTTCACTTAGGCCAACCAGACTCATCCCAGATCGTATGTCTTCAACCACATTCTTCGCATTAACCTCGTGCTTGGCCATATCACACCACTCCAGATCCAATAGAATTAATAGAATTAGATGGTTATTGTTTGCGCCTCTTAGATACTAAAATAATCATCAAACCAGATGTCAGGTCGGGCATGGCTAACTTTTAATGTCCCAGCCCCTAAGTATTAATAGGCGTGTCCAGATGATTAACACTATTGTTACAAAAGCTTATGTCTTTAAACTCGTAATGATTCGATTATTACCACTATGAAACAAGGGTCTGTTTGAGCCCATTCAGCGTTTTGAGCCGCCCTTCATGAGCCTCAATCCGTGTCTCGGCCTTTCACGGGCCCCTGAATCAAGATCAAGCTTGTCCAGATTAATAGTAACAGTATCATCCCAAAAGGTGGGACGCCAGTCGAATTGATCTTTTGAAATGAGCTTTGCCTTGAGCAGTTTTGTGAAAAGACTTTTCAATCCTTTGGCGGTAAGCCTATACTTTTCCATCAATTCATCATCTGTTGCGCCAAGCTTAATATCATTCATTATTTCCTTGGCGTGAATCTCACGTTTACTCATGATCGTCTCCGGCGCCTACCAAATCTTCACTGGAATATTGGCTAATTAAGGCCCCACATATTCAAGTCCGCTTTCATATGATCTCTAAACGCTCTAACCCCCAAGCGCCTGAGATTGTTTACCGGCCGTACATGTCGCTTGTCTGATCTAACAAATACAATCTTTACCTCTATAACATTTTTACTACCATATTTGGTTATTAGTCAACAACTGTGAAGATTATTATTTGGCAAGGTTAGACATTTTCCATTTCCTTAAGGAGTTCGGCCATATTCTTCTGTGACCTTTCCAAGGCCCAGTCAAGGGCGGTCTTTCCGTCCTCGTCCTTAGCGTGCAATTCAGCTCCAGCTTTGACCAACATTCTTACAATATCCGGATGATTGCCCCACACAGCCTTCATCAACGCGGTGTAACCATAGGCTGTTTTGAGATTCACATTCGCTCCCTTGTCAATCAGATATTCCACCACCTGTTTATGCCCTCTTCCTGAAGCTTCCATCAAGGGCGCCCATCCATTGGGATCCTGGTAGTCAATATGAACCCCCCTATCCACAAAAGCCATAACAGAATCCAGGTTACCGGTTTCAGCCGCTCCCAACAGATCCATCAGAGTCTCCTTTAACCATAGTTGGATTAAAACCGTATGAAATTGTCCACTTTAATGGCTTAGATAAATTCAAACTATTGTATTTCATTGTCACATTCATTTCACCTTAAAATTTTCACTCATCACGCTCAGATTCCCTAATAGGTATTTGCAGCTCCATCTCGTTGATTTTGTTTTTATTGTCATATTAGCTTACTCCCCATGTGTTAAAAACACACGCAAGCCAGCCTGCAATGCGCGCAAAACACTCAATGTAAGATTTTTCTGATGTTTTATTTTTTGAATAATGTTTCTTGGATCCGCGCATGCAACTAATATAATTTCAATATTCAAACCAGACTGTTTATTTTTGTTATTGGCATGATAATTGCTAAATATTCATGTCTGGAATAATTGATTTGACCCATTGCTCACAATGATACCTGAAATTGGTTCAGGGAGCGCCAAAAATATCGTCTAAATAATATGCTGAAAAAAGTTTTATAGTCTTAAGTAAATAGGGAGGTATTGATGAATATCACGGAAGTGAAGCGATTTGAAAAGGACCTGGAAGTGAACCCAGAATTACAGTCTGCAATGGCAGCCTCCACAGGTGACCTGGAAGAGGTTGTATTGATGGCCAGGGATAATGGTTACAATTTTACGCTTGATGAGCTTACCGCGTACGTTGAGACCGGGATGGACTGTTTGAGTGATCAGGATCCGTTCTTTGCTCTACCCATATACGAAAATAATTGATGATCGTCATCGGCTGAGACTGTGACCGAAAAACATAATACTCTGGGCCATTGGTCCAATAAGCGTTGGCCGGGGGTTTGTCCAGGTTCATCCATACGCTCATTTTGAGCCCTCCATGAATTGTGACACATTGTTCATGGACTCAACAAGACCTGTATGATCTTTTTGGGTAATCTTGTGGAAGAGATCCCATACCTCTTCACTAAAAGCCTGGAAAACTTCCGGAAAAGCATTATTCATCAAGGCTATGTCCGTGTAGAGCCAAGCAGGTTGATCCATCTGCCTTTTAAGTAGTTCTACCAGCTCGCCAAACCAGGGACCGGACAATTCCAGGTCCCGCTCAAGGTCAAAGCCCAATCTCTTGAGGGTCAAACCAAAGGCTATCAACATCATATGCCTCAGGGACTGGGCCACGGCCATGAGTTTGTCATGCTCATCCGGTTGTTTTTCCACTATGATCGCTGAACTGTCTCTGAGAAATCCGGTAAACCACCTGGACCAGGGAGCTTCACTATCACAGCAAAGAAAAAAGAGCCTACCTTCAAAAGACTCTACCGCTGGGCCGAACAATGGATGACACCCTATAACCTGAGCGTTGCATTTCTCGGTTAGCAAATCCATTGTGTCTTTCTTTAATGAAGATATGTCGATTATTGAGCTATCAGGGCTCGTAAGAGGTCCAAGTTCCTCGATAATCCCCTCTATTTCCCCCATTGGCAAGGCCAGCACAATAATGTCGCTCTTTGCTATATCTTGGCAATCCAAAGGGCCATTGGAAATATCGGCCACTTTTGTTTTAAAACCTGACTCTCTGAACAGTTTCACAAAAAGACCGCCCATCTTGCCCGCTCCACCTACCACGGTTATGGTCTCAGGCGCGTTAACAGGATCCGGAGAACCAAATCCATTGCCGGCCATCATCCCCTTGTGGGAGGATTCGCTGTGAAAATGAGAAAACCCGCCAAAATCAATTTCATCAGTTGAAGTTGCAAAGTCCGTTTCCATAATCTTTAACTCCTTTATGTTTTTCAGCCGGTTGCTAAGCTTCCGGTATTATTATTTATTGGCCCAACATCCAGTGGCTTTAAACGTAGATCCTCTTTTTCCAGCCCAGAGAGCCTGGCGCTCCCTGAAGTATTCAATGCCGCAGGATAGCTTCCTAAAACTTTCATCTTGGTGGTCTTGGACCCCATATCCTTTAACGCCTCGATAACCTTGGGATCATCCACATGACCAAGAAAATCCACAAAAAACACGTATTCCCATGGCGTCCTCTTTGATGGTCTTGACTCTATGCGACTCATGTTTAGTCCATGGTGGGCCAGGGCCGCCAATGCAGCTCCCAACGCGCCGGGCTTGTGGGGAACCCCGAACATGATGGATGTCTTATCGTTTCCAGTTACAGCGGGCCTGTTATTTCCTATTATCACGAACCTGGTTAAATTCACTGAAACATCCTGAATACCATCCTCAAGTACCTCGAGATCATAAAGCGTAGCAAGTGTACGGCTTCCCACTGCAGCGACGGAAACATTTTCAGAGGCCTCTTTGGCTGCTTTGGCGGTGCTGGGGCATTCCATTATCAGGACCTTGGGCAGCAGCTCCCGCAGCCTGTTTCCGCATTGGGCCAGGGCTTGGGGGTGAGACATTACCATTTTGATGATTTCAAGATCGGCGCCTTTTGCCATCAAACAATGACGAATTGGCGACAATATCTCTCCACAGACTGTCAGATCAGTATCAGCCAGCCTGTCCATGGTTGCGTGAACAGAACCTTCAGTGGAGTTCTCCACTGGAGCGACGCCATAGTTGACATTGCCCAGTTCCACATCATTAAAGACCTGTGGAATCGATTGCGCGGGCTTATACTCACATGAAGCCCCAAAATGGCCCAATGAAGCGCAGTGACTAAAAGTTCCCTCAGGTCCCAGGTAGGATACCTTTGTATTGGCCTGGAGATCCCTGCAAGCTGAAATTATCTCAGTGAATATGCG
>CAZFJT010000137.1:0-7508 GCA_964519135.1 uncultured Syntrophales bacterium
GGAATATGCAAAAGATGTTTTGAACTAATGCTCTCAAGGGCAGGCGCCAGAAAAGTATCGCCTGATGCGTTACTTGCCCACAAGCAGATACTTAGGGAATGGGTGGCCGATTCTGCCGCTGAAATACAAGCCGCAAGGCTGATGGTGCTTCACGCGGCCTGGAAGATTCATACCTTGGGCATAAAAGAGGCCAGGCAGGAAGTGTCATTGATAAAATTCTTTGTGGCAAATGTTCTGCAAAAGGTCGTTGACAGGGCCCTGCAAACACATGGAGGCCTAGGAATGAGCGATGACACCTTAATATCATTCTTTTACAGGTTTGAACGGGCCGCGCGCATCTACGATGGTGTGGATGAGGTCCACAAGATGTCTGTGGCCAAGAGGATTCTCAAGGAACACGCGGCTGGTGGAAAATTCTAAAGTCCCTATTTCAAAGGCTGATGATGAATAATCAATTTAACAATACAGTGATCAACCAGCATATGCTGCATTTGGGAGAGATTCATGGCCCTGATTGATGAGCCAAAGGAGATCAGAAAGGGTGAAGGCCTGGATTCCCTGAGACTAAAGACTTATTTGGAAGACAACTTGAAGCGGTCCTGGGAAAGTATCTCCATAAGACAGTTCAGGAGTGGGTATTCAAATCTTACGTACCTGGTTTCATTGGATGAACAGGAGTTCGTCCTAAGAAGGCCGCCGTTTGGCGTCAAGGATGCTACAGCCCATGACATGAACAGGGAGTTCACCATACTCAAAGCTCTGAAGCCTGTTTTTTCATATTGCCCTGATCCCCTTTTGTATTGTGAGGATGAATCTGTAATCGGCTCTTCATTTTTCCTTATGGAAAGGATTAAAGGTCTCATATTAAGAAGGGACCCGCCCAGTGGCTTATCCTATTCCCCTGCCCAGGCGGCCGGTCTTTGTGAAAGATTCCTTGACGCGCTTGTTGAGCTGCACTCAATAGATTATGAGGCTGTGGGACTCGGCTCATTCGGCAAACCTGAGGGATATGTGGGACGCCAGGTCAGTGGATGGTCCAAGAGATTCAGGAACGCCTGGACTGATGACGCGCCTGATTTCGAATCCATAATGCTTTGGATAGAAGAGAACCAGCCTTCTGATGGGCCTTTGGCATCCGTAATCCACAATGATTACAGGTTGGATAATGTGGTCCTGGATCCCAGGGATCCAGTAAAAATAATAGGTGTTCTGGATTGGGAAATGGGCGCGATAGGTGATCCGTTCATGGATCTGGGCAATTCCCTGGCCTATTGGATTCAGAGGGATGATTCCCCAGAAATGCAAGCCCTTCGTCTAATGCCCACAAATATGGAAGGCGCGCTGACCAGGAAAGATCTTATAGAGCTTTACATGGAAAAACGGGGCCTGAGAACATCGTCCTTTGATTTTTATTATTGCTTTGGGCTTTTCAGGTTGGCTGTAATCGCCCAGCAGATTTACTACAGGTACTATCATGGGCAGACTGAAGATGAGCGATTCAAGATGCTCATATTCGGTGTCCACGCTTTGGAGAGCGCGTGTAAGAGAGTTATTAAAGGGGAATGATTCACTTGGAGGGCGGACATGACCGTGCGAATCGAAAGGGCCGGGCCCGTTTATACCGTAATTATAGATAATCCTGAACGACGCAACGCGGTGAACAGGCCCATAGCTGAATCATTGGCCAACGCGTTCAGGAGTTTCGAGGAAGATGATGAAGCAAAGGTAGCGGTTCTTTTTGGGGAGGGGGGAAATTTTTGCGCAGGCGCTGATCTCAAAGCCTTGTCTTCAAAGGATTCAGGCCTTGTTAATAGACTGTCCAGCCAAGGAGACGGACCAATGGGGCCAACCAGGATGCTCCTATCCAAGCCCGTGATAGCCGCGGTGGCGGGGTACGCGGTGGCAGGGGGGCTGGAATTGGCCATTTGGTGCGACCTTCGTGTCATTGAAGAGAGCGCGGTTTTTGGGGTGTTTTGCCGAAGATTCGGAGTTCCGCTAATAGACGGAGGTTCAGTAAGGCTACCGAGATTGATTGGAATGGGCCGGGCCCTGGATTTGATCCTGACCGGCAGGCCTGTGGAGTCTGAGGAAGCCCTTGCCATAGGACTGGCAAACAGGGTTGTCCCTGATGGACAATCAAGACCCCAGGCTGAAGCCCTTGCCGAACAGATAGCGTCTTTTCCCTTTAAATGCGCGTTAAATGATCGCATGAACGCTTACGCGCAATGGGACTTGGAATTTCCCCAAGCAATGGCCAGTGAATTTGAACAAGGAATATCGGTCATCCAGAGCGGGGAATCTTTGGAAGGGGCCACAAGATTCACACAGGGTCAAGGACGGTCAGCGTCATTTGACCCCAATGGGTGATATCAACCATCAGAGGCTGATTTAAATGTTTTTGCGCTGGTCTTTTATTATTTACGCCAGAAAACCTCCTTACTATCCTGCAAGGGGTTCTGGATTTCATGGAAGAATCAACCCCATTTACTGCGTATTTTTTTCACACCCCCATGGATTATATGGCAAAAAGCGCGCGTAAATTTCCCATCTTTTCCTTGACGAACGGACCCCTGAACTGATAATGTCAATAATATCTCGATAATACAAATTTGGCACAGGAGTTGCTACAGTGATAGGCAGCGACACTAATCCATACCCTCTACGCAGTCCTTTGAGACTGCTTTTTTTTTGCCATAGTCAATTGGGGGAACCATGGACACAAAAATACGAATAGGGGTGAGCGCCTGCCTGCTCGGCCAAGAGGTCCGATACAATGGCGGCCATAGCAAAGACAGACTGGTCACGGATATCCTGGCCAATTACATGGAATTCGTTCCTGTTTGCCCTGAAGTGGAGGCCGGTTTCCCCACGCCCAGGGAAGCGTTCAGGCTGATAGGCGCGCCTGAAAATCCAAGATTTGTCACATCCCGCACAGGGGTTGACCATACAGAGAAGATGAAAAACTGGGCGATTAATAGAGTCAAGGCCCTTGAAAAGGAAAACCTCTGCGGTTTTATCTTCAAAAAGAATTCTCCGTCTAGCGGTTTGCATAGGGTCAAGCTATATAATGAAAATGGTCAGACAACAGGACTCAAATCAAGGGGCATGTTCGCTAGGGCATTTACTGATCATTTTCCACTTTTACCTGTTGAAGAAGACGGCAGGCTGCATGATTTAAAAATAAGGGAAAACTTCATTGAGAGCGTATTCGTAATGAAGCGCTGGAGGGAAAGTCTGTCGCCAAAACCAAAAAGAGGCGCGTTCGTGGAGTTTCATACACGGCACAAGTTATTGATAAGATCACATAGCCCGAAACACTACTCTTTGATGGGTAAGCTTGTGGCGGACATCAAGAGTTTTGATATGGACGATTTTGCAATGAAGTACCAAACCCTTCTGATTGAAGCCCTAAGGTTAAAAACAACCATTAAGAAGAATGTGGATACCCTCAACCATATAATGGGCTACTTCAAAAAGAACCTTTCAAGGGATGAAAAGCAGGAGTTATTAGAAATCATTGATAATTACCGGAACGGTCATACGCCTTTGATAGTCCCTATCACCCTTATGTCCCATTATGTGAGAAAATACGACCAGGAATACTTGAAGAAACAGTGGTATCTGGAACCCCATCCACTGGAGCTCCAGCTTAGAAACCATCCATAAAAAGGCGCGGTGGTCTAACTTTTTTGAGCTTCCTACTGGGCGGCCCCATGACTTGCCTTAATCATTATGTCGTCAACAGGAATCAGGTTCCGTTCCTGAATCTTGGTAAAAATGAAATCCGCTAGTATTCTGCACATCTCCCCACTGTAATGGTATGCGTCAACGTATAGTGGCTTTTTCAAGTCCTTTTGAATATCTGCCGCATATATGAAATTTTTTCCCATTTGCCTTGCTTTAATGGTTTCAGCCATGCCATTAAAACCGACTGTTAAATATGGAGTGAGTTTATTATAATCGAATCCATTGAAGATCTGGTTTTTTAAATCATAATGATGCACAGCCACTGGTTGCCAAACAAATACGGCTATTATGTCAAAGCCGCGGCACATATTCTCCGCAATTCTCTTATTGGCGGTATATCGTTTAGTTACCGTCTCAACAATACGCTTATTTGCACCAAAGATTTTCCTGTTCTCATTCTCATTTAATAATGGATCTTCAGGTAAATCGTCATCACTCTCGAGCCCAAGAAGCTTAATAATGGGCAGTTGCATGACCAGACCACCAATAGAACACTCATAGTCCCCTGCCATGAACTTGGTGAGCTCCTTGGAATAGCTTGGCCTTCCGTCCCAACAAGCAAATTCGTTCAAGCCGTCTATGAAGATTGCGCAGTCAGGCTTCGCGCCGGAGATAATTAATTTCTCCAGAAGGATTCTTTCCTGGGATAGAAAATAGGAGCATCTCCCGAAGTTGTATACCTTAACAGGGAGACCGGTCCTTGAACCCATGATGTCCTGCAAATGAGACGCTATGGTCTGGTCATCTGATAAGCGGTATCCAAATGAGGTGGACCCTCCGAATACAAACACATTAAAAAACTTCTTATCAATGGGCCAAGGCCCTTGATTCTTAATGAGCCTGAATCCCGCTTTAGAGACATTTACGTACTTTCCTGAAGCAGGCTTTTCCCTGAATTGGGTAAATGGATCATACATAAACTCCATCTTGCGGTTTTCCATGGTCAGGCTGGTGATCTGCTCAGGGGTTAGCCCAGGGTACAAGGGGGCAAGCGCGGGTTGATATTCCCTGTACCCGAACGCTTTGGCGCCTTTTGCCGCGGCTCTTTTTCTCAGACCTTCCTGTATATCGTGTATGCCGTCTGCAATCAGGTTGAGAATCGCGAATAACACTACGGTGTTCAGAAGTATTACTGATAGTGTCTTGTAATTAGCCGATAATTTGATTAATTTTCCATTAAAACCACTCATGGAATAGCCCCAATAAAGCAGATCCTAATAAGACCATAATTATACTATTTTTTTGGATAAATTTTCATAAAAAAGATAACAGATTGGGTCTTTTCTGTGGTATTTCCAGGCCCGTAAATAAGGTGTTGCAACAATTGTTCGGTTTTATGAGGTTTATATTGAGCTAGTTCAGGTTGCTTCCGTTCCTGAGGGTCTTTGCGACCGCGTCAGCCAGTTGATCAATGGTAAATGGTTTGGTCAAAGCCCCATTGAATCCAAAACTCGAGAAATCTCCCATCACAGGGTCGTTGGAATAGCCGCTTGAAACAATGGCTTTCACTGCGGGATTAAGGTTTCTGATTTCAGCAATAGCGTCTTTACCTCCCATACCTCCTTTTACTGTGAGATCCATAATAAGCAGATCGTACGGTTCACCATTTTCATGGCAATTCTTGAAGACTTTAACAGCCTCTTCTCCGCTTCCGGCCAGATCCACATCATAACCCAGAGAAATCAAGGCCTCACTTACAACTTCCCTTATGGCCTCGTCATCATCCATGAAAAGAATACGCGCTTCCTGGAAAATTTCACATTTCTTGGTTGGCGCTAATTCCGGAGCATTGCCTTTACAGGCAGGGAGATATACCCTGAAGATAGTGCCCGCCCCAGGGGTGGATTCAACATCTATATATCCGCCATGGGCCTTGATCACAGAATACGAGGTGGCAAGACCGAGACCATTGCCGAATGGTTTAGTTGTAAAATAGGGATCAAAAATTCTCTTGAGGTACTTACCATCAATTCCGATTCCTTGATCCATGACCTGCACACAGATGTAATCACCTTCCGGGATGTTCCTGGTGTCTTCTGATGGTATACTGCAATTAGAGGCCCTGACCTCAATCTCTCCTCCAGCCGGCATCGCCTGGCAAGCGTTTATTATTAGATTGCTGACCACCTGATTTATTTGACCTTCGTCTATTTCAACCACATGCAAATCCGGATCACAATGGAAAGACTTGGACACACCCTGCCCTCTTGCCGCAAATTCCACCCAACCAGGCAAACTGTGCTTTAAAAGGGCTTTTTTTCTTATGGGGGTCCAGCCCTTGGAAAAAGTCAGTAGTTGCCCTGTGAGGCCCCTGGCCATCTCGCAGGCCCTTATCGCCTCATCAGTAAGTTTGGAGGCCTTATCACATTCTGGTAGTCGCTTTTGGAGCAATGATATATTTCCAGCTATGCTGGTAAGGAAATTGTTAAAATCATGGGCTATACCGCCGGCCAGAGTGCCCAAGGACTCCAGTTTGTCGGATTTCAAAGCCTCGTCCTGGAGTCTCAGTTCCTCAGATATGTCTTTAAAAACAAGAACCACCCCCAGGTTTTTTCCCTCAGCGTCCAGGATTGGAGCCGCGGTTTGAGATATGGTCCTTCTGGATTCATCCCTGGATATAAGTTCAGGTCCTGAATACAATGACAAAGGGGCGCAAGCCTTTAACACCCGACTCGCGAGGGATTGGGAGGAAGCTTCTCTCCCTGGGTGTTTCAAGCGAAATACCTCTTCTAAGGGTAAACCGATTGCTTCCCAGGCGCCCCATCCGGTCAGTTTTTCAGCCACTGGATTCATCGAGCTTATCTTGCCTCTGATATCAGTTGTAATAACGCCTTCAGCTATGGAATTCAGGGTTACCTGTAAGCGTTCCTTTTCATCATTAAGGGCCTGTTCAGCTATACGGCGCATAACAAGATGGCGCCTCACCAACGCAATCACCCCCAGCCATGAACCCACAAGCAGTCCCATGCTGACCAGTCCTAATAAGGCCGAATACTTTAATTCTCTGTAAAATCGATCGATTTTTCCAGAGGCCCTGACGCCTATTGCTTGGCTAAGCTGATCGATTGCTCTGGTATACAGTTTTTTTTGTGAATGGTAATTTGGAGTCGAAAGCATATGGTACGCTTCATCTTTTCTGTTGGTCTTCACTAGAGCCAGGGCAAGATTTTCCATTTCTATGAGTTTGGTATAGGCCAATTTAGCCTGGGACGCATAGTTTCTCTCGTAGTCTTCCCTTGCTACCAGCGCCACTTCGGTAAGGGCGTCATCGAGCTTTGGTTCAATGGACTTGTATTTGTCACGCCATTTTTCATTTCCGGTCACAGCGTACAGTCTCGCCGACATTGTCAGGGTTTCATTGAGATTGGTAATGGTTCCTGCAAGCCTCTGCAGCTTGATGCTCCTGCCTGTGGTTTCCTTGAAATTCAAATACATGTCCCAAATCATTGATCCCAGAACAGGCGCCAAAAAGAGATTCAGGGCAACCCCAAGAGTCAAGATTCGCAATGGATTGAACAGAACCTTATCTGATCCTTGCTTTGGACCGGCAAACAAGGGCAATTTAGCATTCTCCTGAATAATAAATTATTTGTGAATCCCTCAAGGATAATAGGGGCTGTTCACCTGTTATGAAAAGCCCACAAAAACCCAGTGGCTGTCCGAGCATTAGATGGCCTTATTATTATTGAACGGTGACAAACGTTCGAATATACCAGTTCTCAAAATTAAACGCGAAATGGCTTATAAAAACCTTTCCACAA
>CAZFJT010000138.1:0-7501 GCA_964519135.1 uncultured Syntrophales bacterium
CCGTCATAAGCTTGGTAAACCTGAAAGCCGCGGTCCTCGAACACATCCTTCAAGAGATTGTTGAGAATTACAGAATCCTCGGCTAGAAGAGCCTTGAATCTTTCACGCCCCATAGCAATCTCCTACGGACTCTTTTAACTTCAATATAGTAAAGCCAATCCAGAGTTCAAAGGGCCAGCCAGTAAAAGCCGCTAGACCGGTTTTATCAAATACGTCTGTCAAGAGCCGGAATCATATCAGTAAATCAGTATAACAAATATCTTGAAAATAGTGGCTTTCTATTTGGACATGGATAATGTTGAAAAATTCATTTAAACAATCTAACTGTACTCACATCCTTATCAGGCAGTTTCTCCACTAGCTCAGACACGCTTAATTCCAGAACCGGGTGAACAAAATCAGCGGCTATATCCTTTAGAGGAATCAGCACAAAAGCTCTGGAAGACATTCTTGGGTGAGGAAGCTGGAAATGGTCGAAATTAATTATCAGGTTATCATAAAACAGAAGATCCAGATCTACCAGTCTCGAACCGTCACTTTTGTGGTGGCGGGATTTACCCAAATCAAGCTCGATCCGTTTCATGGAGCCTATCAACTCCTCAGGGCTAAGTTGGGTTTCCATTTTAAGCGCTGCGTTTATAAAATCCGGGCCATCATCTTTCAAACCCACCGGCTTAGTTTCATAAAGCCTTGATTGTGATGTGACGATAGTTCCTGGTAATCCATTCAATAGGGTGACTGAACGCTGAAAACAAGAGACCATATCCCCAAGATTTGCGCCGAATCCTATGTATACATTTTCAGCCATTACTTGATCTTACCGGATTTATCAGAGATCCCACGCCTTCTATATAAACTTCCACAGAGTCACCATCCTTCATTGGTCCTATTCCGGAAGTTGTCCCAGTGGCGATCACATCTCCAGGATACAGCGTCATAACGGATGAAACAAATTCCACCAGTTCCAGTGGATTGAAAATCAGGTTTGATATATTGGAGGTCTGCTTTACTTCTCCACTTAATCTAAGCTCTATTTTGGCTGACGTGAAATCAAATTCAGTCTCGATCCAGGGCCCAATGGGGCAAAAGGTATCAAAGCCCTTTGCTCTTGTCCATTGGCCATCCTTTTTCTGCAAGTCCCTGGCGGTAACATCATTCAGGCAGGTGTAACCCAATATCTTCTCTGCCGCATGTTCTTTGGAAACATTTTTTGATTCAGATCCTATAACAATGGCAAGCTCAGCCTCGTAATCGATCCTCTGACTTTGTTCAGGTAACAATATGGCGCCTCCGGGACCGATAACGCTTGAAGACGGCTTTAAAAAAAGCAACGGCGCCTTAGGCAATTCCTCGCCCATTTCCTCTGCGTGGTCCCTGTAATTCAACCCAATGGCAACCACTTTTGTTGGAATCGTTGGACAGAGAAGCCGGACATTGCTCAGCTCAAATTCATCGCCTTGATGCTCTCCTGACAAACAGGTGATCACCCCTTCATGCAATTCTCCTGATCCAACCCGACCATTTATTTCAAAGCGAACCTTTTTCATCTCTTGATTTCAACCCCATTACATCCTGCATATCATAAAGCCCATCAGGCTGAGAAACCAGCCACAGGCTTGCGGTTACCGCTCCCCTTGCCAATGCGTCCCTGCTTTGGGCCCTATGGGTCAACTCAATTCTCTCTCCGTTTGCCACAAACATAACCGTGTGTTCACCAACTATGTCTCCAGCCCTGATCGCGTGTACACCTATCTCAGCTTCCGAACGTTCTCCTGTAATACCTTTTCTTCCATATACTCCAGCATTTGACAGGTTCAGATTAAACGCCTGAGCAACGATCTGGGCTAGTTTGTTGGCTGTTCCACTTGGAGCGTCTTTTTTCATGGCGTGATGGGACTCCACTATTTCAGCGTGATATGAAGGCCCCAAGGCTTCCGCCACATCCGCAACTATGGCAAACAGCACATTAACGCCAACACTCATGTTCGGCGCAAGTAAACATCTAGTGCTCATCCCGACTGTGACTATTTCAGTATACTGCTCTTGGGTAAAACCGGTGGTTCCAACCACTATTGCCTTGCTCTTTTTTGCCGCGGCCAAAACATTCGCCACTGATGCCGATGGGGTTGTAAAATCGACTAAAACGTCGCATTCGTCAAGGACTTCCTCAACAGCGCCTTTCACAGGGACCCCCACATTACCTATCCCGGCCAGATCTCCCAGGTCACTTCCAATAAAAGGGCTGTCCGGGGCTTCCAACGCGCCGGCCAACTCCACATCCGGATGCTGGTAACCAAGGGCGGCTATTCTGCGCCCCATCCTTCCCGCGGCGCCACTTATTGCCATTTTCATATCTAATCTCCGTTGAATGACTCTCTTCCGCGAAGTGGCAATTTCAACCACACTGGAGTCATCTGTGAATCATTGGGGAAATATATTTATATCAGACCATATTTTGCCAGAATTTCCTTGAGCTTGTCCATATTGGCCTGTGACGGTGGGCACAAGGGCAACCTGTATTCCAGCTCTATTTTACCCATAAGACTCAACGCCGCCTTAATTGGGATAGGATTTGTCTCAAGAAACATGGCCTGACACAATTCAGAAATTTCAAAATGAATCTGTCTTGCCTTCTCAGTTTGCCCATCCAACATGAACCTAACCAAATCGGACATCTTGTCTGGAACGATGTTCGTGATAACTGATATAACCCCGCGCCCACCAAGGCACATGAGGGGATAAGTCATGTTGTCGTCACCTGATAATACGTTAAATTCCGGGCCGCAAAGTCGGATCACTTCGCTCATCTGGGAAATATTACCTGAAGCTTCTTTGACACCGGCTATGTTGGGAATTTTGGATAACCTTTCCATTGTCTCATTGGCAATATTTACCGCTGTTCTTCCTTGAATGTTATACAGTATCAATGGAATATCAACGGCCTCGGCAATTGCTTTGAAATGTCTGAAAAGTCCTTCCTGGGTTGGCTTGTTATAATATGGGCTGACCAATAGAGCGGCGCTCGCGCCGACCTCTTTAGCGTGCCTGGTGAGTTCAATGGCCTCTTCAGTGCTGTTTGAGCCTGTTCCGGCAATCACTTTGGCTTGTCCGGCCACTTCCTTTACTACGAGCTCCACCACTTTCTTATGCTCATTGTGGCTCAGGGTCGGGGATTCGCCTGTTGTGCCACAGGGCACAAGACCACTGACTCCTCCGTCCAGTCCATATTTCATTAGTTTTTTGAGAGACTCCTCGTCAACCGCGCCATTTTTAAAGGGTGTAACTATGGCTGTGTACGCGCCACTAAACATTCTGTCCTCCTCAGAGAAGTTTTATTGGTTAAATATATAAAAACAGGGCGCAATCTTCTGGAAATTTGACTCTTCCAGCTCATTAAAGATCATGGGTCATTACTGTAAATCTTCAGGGATCTTTTCACCACGCACAAGGTCATCGTAATTTTCTCGTTCACGAATAACAGTAAAGCCCTGGCCATTAACCAAGACCTCGGCGGACTTTGGTCTGGAGTTATAATTGGAGGCCATGGAAAAGCCGTATGCGCCTGCGCTCATAACTGCTAGAAGTTCATTTGCTTTTACTTGTGGAATCTTACGTTTCCTGGCCAGGTAATCCGTTGTTTCGCAAATAGGACCCACCACATCAGCCTCCATCAAATTCTCAGGCCTGCGTTGATCCATTTTTATGGGTTTTATAGTGTGGTGGGCCTCGTAAAGACTTGGCCTTATCAAGTCGTTCATCCCAGCGTCCACTATGACAAAAGTCTTTTCTGCGCCTTCTTTTATGTACAACACCTTTGTAACCATGATCCCCGCGTTCCCAGTCAAGACTCTGCCCGGTTCGGTGATCAAGGTTACTTTTAAATCTTTAACAGCCTCAACAACGGATCTGCCATATTCCGAAGGTGGAGGAGGCTCTTCCGCGTCATATGGAATACCCAGCCCACCACCTATGTCCAAGTATCTTATGTCCACGCCTTCTGATCTGAGTTGAACGATGAGGTCCTTTAATTTTTCAATTGCCGCCATGAATGGGCCCACATCAGTAAGCTGGCTACCTATATGACAATCCACACCCACAGGATCAACCATGTCCATGGACTTGGCCCTTTTGTAAAGAGCCATAGCCCTGTCAACATAAACTCCGAACTTGTTCTTTTTCAGGCCTGTGGAGATCTTAGGATGAGTCTTTGGGTCCACATCCGGATTTACCCTTACTGCTATTGAGGTTCTCCTTCCGAGCTCCTTTGCTCTCGCGCCGATTACTTCCAGTTCCGGCTCGGATTCCACGTTGAACATCAGTATGCCCGCAGCTATGGCCTGGTCAATTTCCTCAATGGTTTTACCAACCCCTGAAAAGACGATTTTAGATGGTTCCAACCCGGCCAATAGGGCCCTGTAAAGCTCACCACCTGAGACAATGTCCACTCCGGCGCCCAACTTTCCAAAAAGTCTCAGAACCGCGATGTTGGAGCAAGCCTTTTGCGAATAACAAACAATATGGTCAATGTCTTGGAAAGGTTCTTTAAAGACATTAAAATGCCTTTCAAGGGTTCTCCGGCTGTAAATGAAGACCGGGGTGCCTACCTCTTGGCAAATTTTATTTACTGGAGTTTCCTCACAGTGTAGTTCGTCTTCCAAATATCTAAAATAGTGCATAAAAGCCCCTTGATTATCAACGGTCCACTGATACCCACTTGGAGTATCTGGATTCCTGACCTTCGCTACCCTGTACTAAAGATGTGATCCTGTACCTGTATGTGGTATCCGTTTCTACGGATTTATCATCAAAATGGGCCTTGTCCAATGGATCGGAATTAATCTTAACAAATTCCTCTCCACCCTTTGATCTATAGACATTGTATAATATGGTCTTGTTCTCTATCTTTACAGGATTCCAGAACAACTTGACCATATTTCCGGAATCCACGGCGTTTACATTAGCAGGAGGAGGAGGAATTGCCCCGGGCACGAAAATCGTTATTATATCAGAAGGCTCGGATTGAATGGATACTCCTTTAGCCATCTTGTATGACCTGACTGAATAATAATAGTTCGAGCCTTTACTGGTATCAGCGTCTAAATAATAGTTTTCCGCCCACCTTGTTTGTCCTAGAAGGTCCATCTTCCAAATATCACCGCTACTTCCCCTATAGATCCTGTAACCCCTGATACCCGAAGGTCGCCTGGGAGCAGTCCATTCAAGTCTCACCTTTTCTCCGTCCAATGAAGCGAACAATCCTTTAGGCTTTGGAGGGGGGTCATCGTACACAACCTCAACTGGTTGACTCAACTCACTTTCCCTGCCCTCGTAATTTTGCGCGGCCACCTCGTAGACATACACGCTCCCTTTTTCCACATCGAAATCCGTATAGACAACAAGATCATTATCTATATCAGCGGACACCGGCTTCTTAAGATCTATGAAGTAGTGGAGTCTTCTTTTCATGCAATCATCGCAATCATCGTCCATTGGAATAGTTTTTCTGTAAACTTTGAACCCAGACAACTTCTTGATTACAGACCCATCAGCGTTCAGTTTGGGGGTCCGCCATCTCAGCGTAATTCTGTCAGGGTATGCGTACGCGCCCACAAGGTCAATTTGCCCTGGAACTGCAATTGATACCGGCCGAGGACTGGTTCGATGGCCACAAGCCGTTATTGAAAGCCCCAAAAGGGCAGCGCAATAAACAAGTCCGCAAAGTCTTATGAATCCTGGCATAAGGGCCGGTTTGCTCCCCCGGGGGTCAATGGGATTCACAGGGAATCTATAAAATCCCTTGCAATCTTGATCTGGTCCTCTACCCGCTGCTTGGAAACACCGCCGATATGATTTCTTGCTTCCACCATTTCTACAGGGGTGGGAACTTTTTCCCTATATTCATCAGCCCCTTCTCCAGTCTCCAAAGCGCTTATCATTGCGCCGATCCGTTCATGGGCCACTCGAAATGGAACACCTTGCCTGGCAAGTTCATCAGCCAAATCTGTGGCTGCAATGCTGAATTCCGAGACTGCCGCAAGCATGTTCTGTCCGCAAAAAGTAATCTGGGGCGCTATCTTTCCCATGATCCTGACAGACCTAAAAGTGGTCGCGGCCGCGTCAAAAACAGGTTCCTTATCCTCCTGCAGATCCTTGTTGTATGTCAGCGGCAGGGCTTTCAAGGTGGTAAATAAGGCCATCAGATCTCCAAACACACGGCCGGTTTTTCCACGAACCAGCTCACATGCGTCAGGATTCTTTTTCTGTGGCATTATACTCGAGCCTGAGCAAAATTCATCAGGAAGTTGACAAAAACGGAACTCCGAACTTGACCAGATTATCAATTCCTCAGACAATCTGGATAAATGTGTCATAACCATGGAACAGTTGAAAATGAAATCCAGGGCAAAGTCTCTGTCAGAAACCGCATCCATGCTGTTTATGGAAGCCCGAGAGAACCCAAGCTCATTTGCGACGAAATGTCGATCAATTGGGAATGTTGTCCCTGCCAACGCTGCCGCGCCCAGAGGCATTTCATCCGCGCGACAGATAGAGTCCGAGAAACGGGATATGTCCCTGATAAACATTTGTCCATAGGCCATTAAATGCTGAGACAGTCTCACTGGTTGAGCCCGCTGAAGATGGGTGTACCCCGGCAGTATTAAATCGATCTCCTGCTCCGCCTTATCCACTATCGCGGACAATAGTCTTGTCAACTCATCTTTTATCTCTTTGGACCTTCTAATTACGTACATTTTGAGGTCCAAGGCAATTTGGTCGTTCCTGCTTCTAGCTGTATGCAGTTTTCCAGCCACAGGACCGACTATTTCGCGCAAAGCCTGTTCAATGTTTACATGTATATCTTCCAATTCTTCCTTGAATTGGATCGCGCCGCCCTCAATGTCAGCCAATACCTTTTCCAGCCCTTGTATAAGCTGTGTCCCTTCTTTTTCGGTAATAATTCCTTGCCTGGCCAGCATCTTTGCGTGAGCGATACTTCCTGCTATATCTTCTTTGTATAGTTTCTTATCAAATGTTATCGACGCGTTGAAAGCCTGGAAATCCCCATCCATTGCGCGGGCGAACCTGCCTTTTCTTACGCCTGAGGATTCATCGCTATGATTTTTGTCATTTTTAGGGTCGGTCATTATGAAGTGTATAGAGCTTCTCAGAACTTGCAATCATCCCTTTTTAGTGATCTGATTCTAAGTCTGAGTGAATTCAGTCTAATAAATCCTGTTGCATCGGACTGGGTGTAGACTTCGTCTTCCTCAAAGGTCGCGAACCTGTCATCATAGAGGCTATCATCGGATTTCCTGCCTGTTATGGCTACATTACCCTTGAAAAGACTAATTCTCACATCACCAGACACACTCTTGGCCGCTTCATCTATGGCCGCTTGAAGCATAATCCGCTCAGGGTCGATCCAGTATCCATTGTAGACATGGCCCGAGTAACGGTGTATCCATTCATCCTTTAGGCGCTTTACCTCCCTGTCTAGGGT
>CAZFJT010000139.1:0-7481 GCA_964519135.1 uncultured Syntrophales bacterium
TATGGACATATTTTTATGAGCCATTTCGCGTTTAATTTTGAGAACTGGTATAATAAGGACAGCTTCATGAAAGGAAGGCCTTTATGGAATCATTTCAGATTAAATCCAGCAAGAGGGTGGAATTTATTGATATTACAACCCAGGTTCGCGAAGCCATTAAAAACAGTGGAATTAATGATGGAATCGCCGCAGTTTATGTTACACACACCACAGCAGGAATAACGATAAATGAATCCGCTGATCCCGCTGTAGCCAAGGACATTATCTCAAAATTGGGAGAAATGGTCCCGCTGCAAGGCTCATACAAGCACATGGAGGGGAATTCAGACGCCCATATTAAGTCTTCTCTGGTCGGAAGCTCGGTGAACCTTATTATATCCGCGGGGGCGCCTGTGCTGGGAACATGGCAGGGGGTGTTCTTCTGTGAATTCGATGGGCCACGGACTCGCAAGGTTGCTGTTAAGGTCATAGGATAAGTCGTTAACAATCAATTATAATTATGAAATAGAGTGAAAAATTTTGAAGAACAACCAGAAGAACAACTCATTGGTAGAGATATTCACAGATGGCGCGTGCAGCGGGAACCCGGGCCCAGGAGGGTGGGCCGCGCTTCTCAGATACGGAGAGACTGAGAAGGAGATCTGGGGAAAGGAATCTCACACCACCAATAACAGGATGGAACTAATAGCGGCAATAAAGGCGCTGGAGGCTTTGAAAAGACCCTGTAAGGTGAGGCTTACAACGGATTCAGAGTACGTGAAAAATGGTATCACCAAGTGGATCAAAAACTGGAAGCTCAGGGGCTGGAAGACATCGGAAAAGAAGCCGGTGAAGAATGTGGATCTTTGGAAATCCCTTGATGAGCTGACCAACACCCATGAGGTAGAATGGAGATGGGTCAAGGGACATTCCAATCATGATGAGAATGAGAGAGTGGATGGCCTTGCCAGAAAAGCCTTAAGATCATAGGTTTCCAGAACGGCTTTTTATTTTTTAGCGACACACGAATTTATGCGATACTCATGCAATTCATTGTTTTGAACATAAGCGGGCGCGCAAACGCTTCAAGCCATGCGCCCCATTACTTTTGAACACATATGGGAAGGAATAGCCATGGAGTTCAAGCCGGATAAGAAACAGGCTCTGGTTATGTGGAGGCTGATGTTCACTGATGAGAGACCCATGAAATCCCAGCTTTCACCTAAGCTTACAACAAAAGCTTTCAAGCAGCTTGAAAAGGCCGGACTTATTAAGACTGAGAAATTTGGCCGTGGACAGGTGGTCTCCCCTACTGATAAGGCCTGGAAGTGGGCTGAAGAAAACATGACCGCTGAAATAGATGAGTCCAAACTAGCCGCTGAAGCCTTGTTCGGATTATTATCCAAATTAAAAAGGTATATGGAGCGTCAGGGCGTCACTCTGGAAGATATGGTAGGGCCTGAGCTTGAACTGGAAGAGGCCTCATCTGAAGATGAAGAATATGAGATTGTTGATGATTTGGACGACAAGGTCAGAGAGGCCTACCTTGAGCTCACATCCAACAGGTACAACGTGAAAGTAAGGCTTGCCGATCTGCGCAAACAATTGGAGGGGCTCAACAAAAAACAGCAAGATTACCTGTTGTCTGAGATGCAGAAGAGAAAAAAGATTTTATTGCAGCCTTTATCGGACGAAGCCGAGATAACTTCCGAGGATGAAGAAGCCGCGATGGAATATCTTGGTAAAACAAGGCATGTTCTATATATGTGGGGAATTCTGCCCGGCGAAGAGTAATCTTCTATTATTCCTAATAATAGGCTGGATAATCATGCGTTTTAAATTGATTCTCGGTATGTGTATCGCTTTGATATCACTTTTTTTTATTTCCTTGGGGCTTTCAGAGGCGGATTCCCCAAAAAAGGACAAGCCTTTCCTTCTATGTTCAACGACCCAGATAGCGGACTTCACCAGGCAAATAGTAGGAAACTCCTGTGATGTGGCCTGTGTTCTTGCGCCAGGCGCTGATCCTCACACCTATATGCCCACGCCAGGAGACGCTAAAATGGCCGCGCAAGCTGATCTGTGTTTTCAGAACGGTCTCCACCTGGAAGGAAAAAATTGGATGGCCACACTGGCAAAGGACGCGGGAAAGCCTGTTATCACATGCGCTGATGGGATTGAGCCAATAGAATTGGAAGAACAAGGGCAAAAAATAAGTGATCCACACGCTTGGTTCTCACCAAAGAACGCGGCAATTTACGTGAATAACATTTTCCAGGGAGTCTCAGCCCTGGTTCCTGCAAATAAATCCCAGTACGAGTCAAGGGCCAAGCTCTACTTAAGCCAGCTAAGGGCGCTGGACGCTTGGGTAAGGGAACGGGTGAGCGCAATTCCTCCGGGCCGGAGGGTCCTTGTAACCAGCCACGACGCATTCAATTATTTTGCCGCAGAGTTTGGATTCAAACACAAGGCCCCGGTTGGCTGGTCAACAGGTAGTGAAGTGGGCGCTGGTATGACTCCCCAAGGGAGAAAACAGGTTGTGGATTCAATAAAGAATATGGGAGTGAACGCCATTTTTGTTGAAACCAGCGTCAATCCCAAACTCATCCGTGAAATAGCCAGGGAAGCGGGGGTTAAAATAGGCGGAGAGCTTTATTCGGATTCAATGGGAGAGGAAGGAACCGCTGGTGAGACCTATATAGGCATGATGCGAGAAAATGTAATAACTATTCTCCAGGCTCTTACTGATTAGCATACCTTATATCGCGCTTCTCGTCTTGATCCGTATATGTGCTGGAGGTTATGGACCTTGCTCTTGTGCGCGGACAACATTCATGGGCTGAATCCCCTTGTAATAAAGGCAATCCAGGAATCGGACCCCGGCCCGATACATGACATGGCCAGAAATTGTGAGGCCAAAGGCGCTGATCTCATCGACATAAATCCTGGCCATATCCCCAGAAGCAAACTCCACAGGATCGAGTTTCTGGTTAAATCAGTCCAAGAAGTTACCCATAAAAGGCTTGTCATTGACAGCCCCAATCCTGGAGTACTTGAGCGCGCGATCGAAGCTTGCAAGTCCCCTCCGATTTTAAACGCGGTTTCATTGGAAAAGGACAAATTGGCAATAATGCCCAGGCTCGCTGCTGAGGGTGGATGTGATCTGGTGGTTCTTTTGATGGATGAACGCTCTTTTACCCCCGGATCAGAGGAGGAAAAGATAGCCCTGGCCCTGGAAATAGCCTCTAAAGTTGAAAAGAATGGCCTGGAGTTGGACAAGCTCATATTTGATCCTGTTGCTCCCAATATTTCCTGGGAGGATTTCCATAAGAGGATCGCCTCTGATCTCTCCACAATCAGGATGCTTTCCACTGGTTCGGTCTTTCAAACTCCTGTTAGAACCATGCTCGGTTTGTCAAACCTCAGAAGTGGGTCAAGATCACGAGTTCCTTATGAATTGGAGCGTTGCGCGATGTTCATGTTTGCAGGCGCAGGCTTGGACATTTTACTGGCCGACGTTTTTCAGGAAGGTTTTGTATCGAGCTACCATACTATACAAAAATGGACGGTTAAATCATGAATTCCCTGGGCGTAATATTTGCCCTGCTCGCCCTTGGTTTTGGGCCTGCTGTTTTTTGGCTCTATTACTTTTACAAAAAGGATTCCATTGAACCTGAGCCTTTGTCATTAATCAGGGCCGTCTTTCTTTGGGGAATGTTTTCAGTTGGACCGGCCATATTACTGGAGAACGCTGTGCCTGCGCCTCCAATTGCAGGCATTGTCATTGTGGCGCCGATAGTTGAAGAAGCGTTGAAGTTTTTGGTGGTCTATTTAGTTGTGTACAATCATATTGAATTTGATGAGCCGATGGACGGAGTGGTTTATGCGTCGGCCGCGGCTCTAGGGTTCGCTTCTTTGGAAAATTTACTGTACTTGGGCTCGGAATTCTATAGCCCCAAGGGACAGCCGTACACAATGGCGGTTTTAAGGGCATTTCTTTCAGTGCCCGCGCACGCGCTGATGTCCATATGCTGGGGATACGCCTTGGGTGTAGCTAAATTCTCTGAAAAAGGTAAAGGGACCGGCATTGCCCTCACAGGTCTCGGTACAGCGATCCTTGCCCACGGGGGATTCAATTTTGTTTGCAGCCTTGGGCCTTTATGGATGATCGGAATGCTTATACTCACGCCATTTATGTGGGGTCCTATACACTCAAAGATCCATAAAGCCCATTTGGTGTCTCCACATTTAAATGACCTACAACAAAAGGAGATCCGTAAATCCCAGTATCATGGAGCTGAGATAATAGACCCAAAATGGTTTGATAACAGGGTGGTTGCTGTCCTATTACTTTTTACCTTAGCCCCTGTGGGAATGTACGCTTTGTACAAAAACTCCCGATTCTCATTACCTGAAAAACTCGCTATTATGTCCATTTGGCTGGTGGCCACAGGGCTTTTAACAGTTAATTATGCCGATTGACCCAATGGATTATCGATCGCTGGATAAAAAAATCACTAGCCGCTAGTCCCCGCTGTTCAGTCCAGCTCACTTATCGCGGAGTCAGCCTCTTGTATGGCCTCGCTGACCTGGCTCTTTGTTATGCACAACCTTTGACTGAGCTCCAAAGCGGATGTCAGCCCCAGGTCGATAATCTTTCTAAAGCATTCCTGAAGTTGTCGATTATTGATGTTGTATTTATCCATAAGGAAATCGTCATCCTTGCCGTCTCTCACATCCTGAAGCAGCGCCTTTGCGTTTACCCGTACAGGCGGCTTCTCCACGTCCTTGTCCCGTTTTTTGAATATTTCTTCCACCTGTTTTTTAAGGATCAAAAGACCGCGGGCTGAAAGACCGTATTTCCGCATCAGAAAAACATCACTCTCTCCAGATCTAACATCCAAAACAAACTCTTCAGCCCTTTTTCCTTCAAGTCTCATAATATTATTCCAATACTACTCCGCGGTTTTTTGACCCGGTTTAAGCCAGGCCTCATCATTGTTCGCGCTGTGATGGGAGTCTTTCTCACAAAACTATTATGCTCAATATACCCATACACTTATATCACAAATTGAATGCAATTTAAAGGTATAAAATCCCTTTAATAATCCTAATATGTATGTTCAGGGTCTGAGAGACTCCACAACACAGATATGATTGACAAAACACTCTAATGAATAGCGTTAAGACGCCCGTCATCAGAGCCGAAATATACGGCGCCATTACTGATCACAGGAGCGGAGAATATAGGGGCTTCCGATTTCACTCGCCATAACTCCATGCCCTTCCTGACATCCAGAGTTATAAGGGCGCCGCTGACATCTCCAAAGCACAGGGTCCCACCGGCAATGGAGGGTGAAGCGTAAATCGCCGCGCCTGATTCAAAGGACCATTGGAACTCCCCTGATCTTGAATCCAATGCGTACATGGCGCCTGAGGCGTTTCCAAAATATACCGCCTCTCTGGTGACAGCCGGAGATGAGGAGATCTTAACCCTTGTCCCATATTGCCATTTTTCTTGTCCACTTGGCAGATCCACAGCGTAAAAGGTTCCATTGCCGCTTCCAAAGTAAACCACGTCTCCGCTGACACCGGCTGTGGATGAAATAGGCCCGTCCGCTTTAAATGTCCAAATTGTCCGCCCTGATTTAGAGTCAAGGCAATATAGAAATCCGTCCAAACTTCCAATGATAATGCTATTCCCTGCAATGGAGGCGGATGAGTACACCGGTCCCATTGTTCGATATTTCCAGATCAATTCCCCTGAAATCGCGTGAACAGCGTAAATATTGCAGTCCAGGCTTCCAAAATATACCATGTCCATATCCACTGCAGGTGACGAGTAGATTGGACCCATAGTGGTATATTTCAATGTTAGTGATCCATCTGATTGCTCAAGGATATAAAGCGCGCCGTCCAAACTGCCGAATACTACCCTGGAATGGCCGGCGCTGGGTGATGAGTGGATGCCGGCCTTGGCTTTGAAGCTCCAAAGTTCCAGTGCGTTGGTTTGTTTGATTGCAAATAGGCGTCCGTCCAGGCTTCCAAAATACACCACTCCATTAATTATTGCCGGAGATCCGGAAACCCAACCATTAGTAGGAATTCTCCACTTGAATTCATTCATCTTCTTCATTGGGCTTTCAACATAAACGCCGGTGCGCCTGAGGTTCCCCCTATAAGTGGATTCTGTTCGATCAAAAGTTCTGGAATCCTGGCCTGCCGAGCCAGGAGGCATTCCCACTTTGTCAGTGGCTTGGCTTTCTTTATCCTTTTTCTTGAATTTAGAGACAATTATTCCGCACTGTGGGCAATCATCGAAATCGTAAAACTGAGGAAGGCCGCAATTGGGACAAGTGAAGACATTTATATCCACACTTTGATCCATTGGGGGCGTTCTGCGATCAAGCTCCGCTTGGGTAATCATTCCCGCTTGTGTAAGTTTCTTCAACGCGCTGCGCAGGGATTCCGCTGTGAGGTTGTAGCGTTGAATAAGACGATCATCTCCCATGCCCGCCCTGATATCACGCACGAGGCTTTGCGCGTCAATGGTCCTTTTACCCATGGCGTCTCCTGATGGGGTGGTGGAGGAAAAGACATTTAAATTGTAATAATTTTGTAACAGAATGATAATATTATTGCAACCATATAGTGATTATCGAGATTAAGGGCGGAATCACATGAAGTTTGCCGGTCGGCCACTGGGCTCAGAATGCCCAATTATAGTTGTTTAATTGGCATGATTTTTTTTCAACCATTCAAGGTATGGCTCTAGAGCCTACAATATTGCTCCACGCCGTAGTTAACGTCCTATTAATTTACCATATGATGGTTTTTCAAACTCTATGTTTGTTTTACAACAAAAATACCTGACAAAATGGACCTCTGCCTATGGATTCAGACGGCTGATTTCTGATTCCACAAGATAACACACAGACATAAACCCTTTATATAACGCTATTATCGCCTGTCGCTGTCAGTGGTCTCAGATAAATGGCGCCCTGTTTGCAAATACAGGGTCAACATATTCAGAGGTTGAAACGGAAATTAATAGCCTGGACCTTTGCTCTGAACCCTTATCCAATAAAACAACCGGAGCTGGTCCATAAGGTCTTTAAAAACAAATTAATGATTTAATAAGGAGGCTTTAATGCAAGTAGTAAACTGTTGGGACGTTCTTGAGTGCGGAAAAGAGCACCAATGCCCGGCGTACCCTAATCATGGATACGACTGCTGGAATATTACAGGCACACTATGCTGCGGAGACGCCCGCGCTGCATACAAAGACAAAGTAGGCCATTGTAGAGAGGCTTGCGCATTCTATCAAAAAGTGATCCTTGGAACCATTAAGATTGCCTCTTAAACAGGATCGTTTTAAATGGAAATAAAGAACCACAAGGCCCCACATCCGGGGCCTTTTTTCATTATTCCACCCGTTCCCTATTAAAGCAGTTCTCAGAATTAAACGCGAAATGGCTCATAAAAATTTTTCCTTAATAAAC
>CAZFJT010000140.1:0-7447 GCA_964519135.1 uncultured Syntrophales bacterium
TGGTTGAACTAGGACATGTGTGCTTGGAGCTGAACAGGGAAAATGAAGCTATGAGCCTTTTTGAAGAGGCCTTGATCAATAATCCCGCAGACGCCAAAATAGACTTTCGATTAGGACATTATTACCTCTACAAACGAAAGGCCCCAAGGATAGCAATACGGCACTTCAGGAAAGGACTGGAAAAGAACCCTTCGGATCAGTTTGCATTGGTGGATATGGCCATTGCCCATTGGGTGCTTGGTCACAAACGCAAGGTCAAGGACTTGCACCACAGGATACAAGGTATGAGAGCCTTGATGCCATATACAATATCCAGGCTGGTATATTTGAACCTGGAACTGGAAGAGTACGAAGAGGCCCTTAGTTATTATAGAAGAGCCTTTGATTTGGGCGAGCAATTTGAGCCGGAATGGTTGCATTTTCACGCGGCCCTGGTTTACGCGAAAACAGGGAGGGCGCAGCAGGCGCTGGAATCCTTGGATCTCGCGGTAAAGGCCGGTGGTGTTTTCATTCTTGAGAAAGCTAGAGCTGAAAAAGCCCTTAAAGACCTTATCAAAAACCTATATGTCAAAGGTGTCCCAAAAAAATCCATAGAAGGAAAGGGCAGATAAGGCTTTTGTTGATGAGTCGCTTACTGGGATGGGAGTGTTCAATGCAGGAATCCCTTGTTCTGACGCGATGAATGGATATGTTTTCAGTTTTATTGTAAGAGGCGCCCAAACGCGCGAATTGGATTCAACGGCTTATAAAGTAGCGGATCCAAGTGTTTGAATTAGATAGGAAAGGGTTTAACCGAAAATGACCCAGAGCGCGGACTCGCTTAGAGAAGAGCTGTACAGAGTGTTGGGAAATTACGCTGAACTGTCAAAGATGGCTCGAAGCGGCGCGGTGGACCCTATTGGTCAAATCGGCAAGATCGTAAAGAAAAGATTTCCATATCTCCTGCTGGTCATAAGTGAGATGATACCCAGGTTGGAACGGGATGAGATCACCTATGAGCAATGTCTTTTCACCATCCTAAGGGAAGCTCAACAGGTTCGGGACCAGAATGTTCTGATTGAGAGCAGGAATGAGATCCAAGAGATAGAGTCTGAATCAGCGGCCTTTATATATGCGGTAAAATGGCTGGATTCCGAACATTATCGGAAACCGGGCCCAAAAGAAGTTGAAGAGGTCAAGCAGAAACTTAGCCAGTTCAACAACAAATACCGCCAAAGGTATGCCCCGGAAGACGATGATACAACAACAATCATTCCATTTTACCTGCCAAGGCATGATTCTGAATCTGAGGAGACAAATCTCAGCCGAACCGCTCAACTGGTAATACGCGCGGCCAGGGAATTACATCACCTGATGGTTGAGCATGAGTCTTCACGCTCCTTTTTCGGTTTCACTAAGGCCAAAAGGATGGAGATCGAGCAGGACCTTGTAGACCTGTCCTGGTTTCTTTTTAGATGTGGTTATTCAATTGAGAGCATCGCTTCCGGTTATTACAAGGTTATGTTCACGGAATTTCTAAATGAGAAAACACTGGAACGACTCTGTGAAAACATTAATGAAGCCACAAATCTGACAGGGCTCTCCTGGCATTTATACATAATCTCCTTATTGGATATTTCGTCATTCTTTGAACATCCCAATGATTATTTTCCTTTGGACAACCAAAAGGAAATAGCCAAGCATGTTAAGGGATTGCGGTCCAGGAATCGCAAAGGCGCAAATTGTTTGAAGTTGATAGCAAAGCTCAACCATCTTTACGAGCAGACTCCCCAGACTAAACTTGCAGCCAATTTTCTCCAGTACAGATATTACTCTTCTTTTCAAGATTATCACGGTGATCACAGGATCCTGGACCCAAGAGCCAATACAGCGGTTGAACTATACAGCCCATTCACTGATCGTGAGTCCATTGAAAAACAGGCCAGTGAAGAACTGGAAGAGTCCGGAAAATGTTTCAGCTCCAAAACCAGGGATGAGATTGGCGGCATATTGAAGCTCGTGGTGGATTCCTTGAATAATCCATCCCAAATAAAAGGACAGAAGGTCAAGATCCTGGGCGATATCTCATCAGGGGCAATGGGAGAGGTCAGCATAGGGATCTACAATGATGAGATCGTGGCCCTGAAAAGGGTGAAGGAAGGTCTTGCAGACAGCCTGGGTGAACCCGCCGCCTTGCTCGAGTATGAGGCAAAACTTCATAAAAAGGTACAGACCCCTGAACAGCATAATTACATAGTTGATTATTTTGATTTTGTGGACCAGGACGGGGAAAAGATTCTCATCAATAGCTACCATCCCAATGACAACCTCACCCAACTTGTGGAAAGGAATTGGAAAGAGAAGGCTCGTCCATATATGACCGGCAAAGGTGTCATTACAATACGCACCCTGGAGCTTGTATTCACACAACTACTTCAATGTTTGAGACGATTCAAGGAGTGTGGAGTGGTTCACAGGGACCTAAAAACAGACAATATCCTGTACATGGTTGATGAGAACTCAGAGCTGAGCATGATCAAGGTGATCGACTTTGGGGTGGGCATCGCGCCCGAAGACACTGAGATGAGGGACATGTTCAAGGGCAAAGTGGTGGGGACTTTCTCTTACATGGCGCCTGAACAAGCCAAAGGGAAGTGTGAATACAAATCAGACCTTTATAGCGCGGGCGCAATATTCACAGTGCTCATGACAGGCAGGCTTCCTTTGGTCTTTCCAAAGACCAAGTCCAGAGAAGACCTGATCAAGCAAATTCTAAGGATCGAAAAGGAACCAAGACCCAGACTTGTGGATCTCAATCCCAGGCTTAAGAGTAGTCTGGCGTTGGAGCATCTTGCAAGCATAGTTGAAAGGCTGCTTGACCTGGATACTGAAAGACGGCCTGACCTTGACGAGGCTGAAGAGGTCTTTAAGGAGTTTTTTGAGAACCTTGGAGAAGAGAAGAACATGGTTAATGTTTACTATAACCGTGGATGAAGGGCCTTTTAAACCACCCCCTCGGAAACTTGCTCCAATTTTGACTGCAATTCTTCCCATTTAAGTTCCAGAGATTTTATCTCCTTTGTCAGAGCGGGCTCTTCTTCCAATAAAGGTAAAATGAGGTCCTTGTTTTCATAATTTACAGGATCAGCCATTGTTTCCCTTATTTCCCTGGCCCTGGCTTCCTTGGACTCAAGCTCTTTCTCTATTTTGACTATTTCATTCTTTATAGGCTCTGTAGCGCGTGCGATTTCCCGCCTCATGTGGGCTTGTTTTCTTTTTTTGTCCTTTTTGGATTCCTTTTTTTCCGCCTTTGGCTCAGGTCCATTGTCAGGACTTTCCAACCGGATCTCATTCTCCCGCTTTTCCTCAATTTCAATGAGTTTCTTTTTACGCAGGTAATCATCATAGGAGCCAAGGAATAGCTCAGCTGAACCTGGCTCTATTTCCAAGATGGAATTGCAAATATTGTTCATCAAGTGTCTATCGTGGGTTATTAATACCAACGCGCCGGTGTACTGTGTCAAAGCTTGTTCCAGCATCGCGCAGGAAGGAATGTCCAGATGATTGGTAGGTTCATCCATGAGCAACAGGTTAGGAGGCGCGAGCATCAGCTTTGTAAGCGCGAGCCTGCTTTTTTCACCTCCTGAAAGTGACTTAACTTTTTTATAGACATCATCCCCTGAAAAGAGAAAGGCGCCAAGCATCGTCCGCACCTCTTGTTCCAATAGGGCGGCCTTTGTGGACATTGCTTCTTCCAGCACGGTTCTTTCGCCTGTCAAGCTCTCATACTGGTGCTGGGCAAAGTATCCAGGCGCCACATGGCGCCCGAGTTTTATTATTCCGGAGTCAGGCATAACGACTCCAGCAATGAGCTTCATAAGTGTTGATTTGCCGGCGCCGTTTGGCCCCACAAACGCGATCCTGTCTCCCCTGTCCAGATGAAAGTTAAATCTGTCATAAACTACTATATCGCCATAACTCTTTTTAAGGTCGGATATCTCGATTACACGCTTACCTGACGGTTTTGGTTGGGGAAAATTGAATTTCAGGGTCTTGGCGGTCTTGGGAGGCTCAATTGTCTCGATCTTTTCCAACATCTTTATTCTGCTCTGGGCCCTGCTTGCTGTTCTGGCCTTGACCCTGTTCTGGTCTATGAATTTTTGAATTCTTTTGACCTTTTCCTGTTGATTCTTGTACGCTGCAAGCTGAACCTGTTCCTGCTGCTCTTTAGTTTGTACGTACGTATCGAAATTACCAGAGTAAGAGGTAACCTTCCCCCTGTCCACTTCCAAGATTTTTTCCACCAGCTTGTTGAGGAAAGCCCTGTCATGGGAAACAAGCACAAGCGCGCCCTTAAAGTCCATAAGGTATTGCTCGACCCATAGGAGGCTTTCAAGGTCCAGGTGGTTGGTTGGCTCGTCAAGAAGCAGAACGTCTGGGTCGGCTAAAAGAAGCTGCGCCAGGGCTACCCTCATCCTCCAGCCTCCGGAGAACTCAGCCCAACTTCTTTGTGCGTCCTCTGTTTTGAAACCAAGACCATTGAGAGTCTTCATTGCCCTTGCTTCAAGGGAATATCCATCATATCTCTCAAATTCCATCTGAAGAGACCCATGTTGTTCGATCAAGGCCTCCATGTCTTCAGAATTCTCATTGAGCGTCTCCAGTCTCTTTTCAGAGGCCTCCAGCTTTTGCTTGATATTTTTTAATTCTTCTGAAAAATTGGTAACTTCGTCTATAATTGGAGTATCATCTCCTGCTATTAATTCCTGCCTTAGTATTCCCATTCGAACGCGTTTTTCAACAGTAACCTCGCCTGCGTCAGGCGCCAAAGCCCCTTCCATAAGCCCCAAAAGGGTTGATTTTCCCGCGCCGTTGGGTCCAACCAGGCCAATACGGTCCCCTCTACTGACACTCACGTTGACGCCTTGAAACAAAGGCGCTCCATTAAAGAATTTGGCAACATTTGTCAAATATATCAAAACATCTCTCCCATATTCAGATCCACTTTGGATATTAGAGACGCGCGCCATGCAAGATGGGCCGAGCATTTACAATCAGATGAGCCAAAGCCTTTTACAGGAAATACCATCCCATTGGCTCGCGCGATATTATTATTTATGGAACACTCATCCGACTGCTGATTAGGATATATCCGCGTCCCTAAGATCTTTGCGTTTAGAGTAAGATAGTCAATATGCCATCTTAGCTTTTTGTTCATGGAAGTATGCCTGGCTAACCTTTTCTTGAGGTTGCGGCCCGCGCGGCCAGTGTACACATAGTAGCCGGGCGAGAACATTATGCGTCCCAACGCTCCCACCTCTATCATGACCTCCCGTTCAATGGCCATAATGATCTGATAGGCGCCTGAGTCGATTTCCCGTAAGTTTGTCGTAAGCATTCACTCTTGCGGGGGAAGCGGTGTGAACCGCGGCTGGCTGGGGGAGTCCGGTGAGTGAAGTTTCCTGAGCCTGCGAATAAAACACAGCGAATCGGATCTCCCGCCAATAGGCGCTAGGGCGCGCTTAAGTGAATACATAGAGTTTGACACGGAACATACTCCCATATTTAACTCACAAATGTTAAACTGATCGTTTATTATTGTAAACCATAACCGTGGCCCAAATTTCTAGTGGATCCATTATATACGGCAAAGCATGGACAAGCGACTCTTACGTGATCTGACCAAATTGGTCGGCAAGGCAATAGGCGATTTTAACCTGATACAGGATGGAGACAGAATCCTTGTGGCCCTTTCAGGTGGCAAGGACTCCTGGACCCTGCTCCACGCCTTGTTGAAATTGCAAAGAAAAGCGCCTGTCCAATACGAAATCAAGGCCGTTACAGTGGACCCGTCATTGGAAGGAATCGATCTCTCTCCATTAGAGCAAAGACTGGAAAAGGATCACGTGGCTCATGAGGTGATCCGGTCCAAAATTGTCAAGATTGTGGATGAACATCTCTCAAAAGGTACCAATCCCTGTTCATTTTGCGCAAGATTACGCAGGGGAGTTCTTTATTCGTACGCTTCAAGGGAAGGCTGGAACAAGATAGCAATTGGTCACCATTTGGATGACTTTATTGAGACTTTGTTAATGAATATGTTCTTCAATGGCGCCATAAAGGGTATGAGCCCGGATCTATTGGCGGATGATCAGATAAATCGAGTAATAAGACCCCTTGTGTACGTTAAGGAAGACAAGACAAGGGTGTTTGCCGGCGCCATGAATTTACCGATTATAGATTGTTTATGTCCCTACCAAGAGGAAAAACGCGATAAAAGGAAGTGGGTAAAGTCTTTGATTGATGGAATAGAAACGCAAATACCTGATGTTAAGACAAATTTGCTCAGTTCCATGGGTAGGGTAATGCCCAGGCATCTTCTGAAGCCTTTAGAAGACGGCCCTTATTAAGAAAAAACTGTGTAAATCCGTTGAGTGAGCCGTTCCGGTAGGCGGGAGTCCGGTGACCGAAGTTTCCTGAGCCTGCGAATTAAACGCAGCCAATCGGATCTTCCGGCAACAGGCGAGGAGGAACCACATGTTCACAGGTATAATTCAAGCCAGAGGTAAAATTGACTCCCTGGAAAAAGGTTCGCAGTTTGTGGGGATCAAGATAAGTTCCAATATGGACCTTTCCGACACTTCAGTGGGCGACTCCATTGCCGTGGATGGGGCGTGTCTCACAGCAAGCTTTGTGGATTCGGTAAAGTCCAGTTTCACCGCTGATGTTTCACCTGAGACCTTGCGGGTTACCACTCTTGGAGAATTAAAGGTTGGTTCATCGGTAAATCTTGAAAAGGCCCTGAGGTTGGACACACGGCTCGGTGGGCATCTTGTGGCCGGACATGTGGACACAGTGGGAAGGCTCGTTGAAAAAAAACCTTCTGGGCCGGGCTTCATCCTGGGGTTCCATGTGGGGGACACAAAGTATCTCATTGAAAAGGGAAGCGTGGCAGTGGATGGTGTAAGCCTCACAGTAAACAGTGTTGGGTCAAATGATTTCAAAGTGATGATTATCCCCCATACATCAGGGTTAACCGGATTGACCGAAAAACAGATAGGTGCTAAAGTCAATGTGGAATTTGATATCATAGGAAAATATATTGAGAAATTCGTAATATCTGGGAAAAAAGACCCTGGTGTTATCCAAGACAAATTAAAGGAATTCGGATTCATGTAGAACAAGCGCTTTTTCGCGGCTCAATATAAATGCGGCAATTGCATTTGGATCTTTATGGGGCGCTAAATGTTTTTGATCTGATTGGTCTGGAATCTTATTATTAGAATATGTAAATGAACAGGCGCATTGTGGAACAGTGGTCGCCGGAGGCTTTATATGAGTGTTCTAGTTGATATACCAGAGGCTATAGAAGAAATAAGAAAAGGTAAAATGGTGATCCTTGTTGACGATGAAGACAGGGAAAATGAAGGTGATCTTACCATGGCCGCTGAGATGGTCACACCAGAGG
>CAZFJT010000141.1:0-5176 GCA_964519135.1 uncultured Syntrophales bacterium
AATGTTCGGGTTGGATGCTTTAAGGGTAGGCTGGAACGGGGAGTTGATATTATTCATATGCGCTTGACAGTTGATCGTCAGATCTGATATTCAGAAAGTCTACGGATTTAAGGACCAAAGGGTGATCACCATTCTCCATGAGCCTACGTACTCCTATGAAGTTGATCATTCCTGGGGTCGCTTACTGACGCCCGCATATATAACGATTAAAGAAACAGGCGTGATCAATTGGACACTAGGACCGCGAGGTTTATCCGCGTTAGGGTCGCGGTTTTTTGCCCACATGTGATTCATACGATCTGTTCTAAGATTCATAGTTTTTAGAAAGGGGTTTGGTGATGTCCTTAAATTTTGACCTACCTAAAGATGCGGAACTAACCAGAAAAGTAGTCAGGGAGTTCGCTGAAAAAGAGATCGCTCCAATTGCCCAAGAGTTGGATGACAAGGAAGAGTTTTCTGTGGAACTAACACAGAAAATGGGTGAACTTGATTTTTTCGGCCCGTTTGTATCAGAAGAATACGGTGGAAGCGAGGTCGGATACTTAAATTATATCATAATTGTTGAGGAAGTGGCGCGAATAGACGGGTCCCAGGCTGCAACAATAGCCGCGGGCAATTCGCTTGGAATTGCGCCTATATACTATTTTGGAAGTGAGGAGCAGAAGCGTAAATGGTTACCCGAATTATGCAGCGGAAAAATGTTGGCCTCATTTGGGCTTACCGAACCAGACGCCGGATCCGACGCGGGGGCCTCCCAGACCACCGCGGTTCTTGACGGAAACGAGTGGGTGATCAATGGTAGCAAAATATTCATCACCAATTCCACCACATCGATAAGTGGCGTATGTGTTGTTCAATGTATAACGGACGATTCAAACCCCAAGAAACCTGAGATCAGTTGTATCCTCGTTGAAAATGGAACCAAAGGATTCATAACTGAGACAATGCATGATAAAATGTGTTGGAGATCCTCAAACACAGGCCAGCTAACATTTCAAGACTGTCGGGTTCCAAAGGAAAACCTACTTGGTTCCAGAGGTGAAGGATTCCATCAGATGTTGGGCACCCTAGATGGGGGCCGGCTGTCAATAGGAGCAATGGGGCTGGGTGGCGCACAGGGGTCTTTTGATCTGGCCCTGGGATATGCAAAAAAGAGGAATCAATTTGGAAGACCAATTGGGTCTTTCCAGGCAAACGCCTTCAAATTGGCTGATATGGCCACAGAAATTGAGATGGCAAGGCTGCTGCTGTACAAGGCTTGTTGGCTGAGAGACAATAACAAATTGACACCCAAGGAATCAGCCATGGCAAAATTGGTGTGCTCTGAAACGTACTATAGATGCGCTAACCACGCTGTGCAATTACATGGCGGTTATGGCTTAATGAAGGATTACGCAGTGGAGCGACACTATCGAAACCAAAAACTTCTGGACATAGGCGAAGGAACCTCCGAGATACAGAGGATCGTAATAGCCAGGAATATCGGGGTTCCGGGAAGGTCCATGTAGATCAAAGGCTTTTTGAAAAGCCCTAGGAGTTTCCAGCACAGAAAGGTAAACAAATGGACCAGGGTGATAAAAGAGAAAACTTGAATGATGTTGGCAGCGCTGTGGATGACTATTCAAGCCATGGTGAAGAAGGGGATTATTTAACGGATCCTGTGGCTGAGGCCGCGGCAATAAACGACGAACCGGATTCCTTTGGAGATTCAGGCGCAAACCTTAGAACGGCCAGGGAGTCTCGAGGCTTTTCCCTCGAGGAATTGGCCGATAAAACAGGGCTTTCGGTGTCGGCTCTGGAAAAGGTTGAAGGGGGTAAGGACTACCTTCCTTTGGGGCAATTGATTAAACTAAGCAAGGCGCTTTCCGTAAAAGTGGAAGACGTAATATCCAAGGGGGTCAAGCCTTTTACCATTGTTCGCGCGAATGAGAGACAAGGCACGAGAAGGTACGGAAAAACCAAAGAAGACAGCCATGGATATGAGTATGAATTTCTAGCGCCAGGTAAAAAAGATAGAAAGATGGAACCTTTTATTGTTACCCTCAACCCTGCGTCTTCAGATGAGCCGTCCGCACATGACGGCCAGGAGTTCATTTATGTGATGGAAGGTGAAATGGAGGTAATAATCAAAGACGTGAGTGAAATCCTAAAACCTGGTGACTCGGTGTACTATGACTCAAGTGACACTCACCTGGTCAGGGCCTATGGCGACAAGCCGGCAAAGATACTAGCTGTTCTTGTTGAGTAGACATTAGCGGGCAAAAAACCCACTATACCATATTTTTTATTATTAGCCCAATAGGTGGATAGAATATGGATTGGACATCTCCCTCGACCGCCAAATACCTTGGAATTTCCGGCCCTGTAGTAGCTTCAGCTATTTTGGTTATAGGCCTTTGTCTTTTCATATATATAATGTGGCAAAGGATACGTATACTCAAACTTGGCCATTCAGATCCTCGTCTTGACAATATTGGCGAGAGGATAAAATTCGCGTTTAAATACGGCTTCGGTCAATGGAGACAACCCCGCTATTTGGGCGCAGGTGTTCTGCACATCCTATTATTTGCCGGCTTCATAATTCTATCACTAAGGTCCTTGACTCTTATTGGAAGTGGGTTCACCCCTGATTTTCACCTACCTCTACTGACAGGCTCAGTGGCTTATGGTTATGAATCCTTAAAGGACTGGACGGTTTTAATTGTCCTGTTGGTTTGTGTGGTGGCCATGATAAGGCGAGCGGTATTTAAGCCTGCAAGATATGAACACCCTGGAGGCAATGGGCACGGAGGCGAGGCGTATGTGATCTTGGGTCTTGTTTCCTTCCTTATGCTTACGGATATTTTTTTCGACGGTTCAGCCACCGCGGCTGGTATGGGTCATACAAATGCTGTCGCGTTGTTTCCGGCCTCACACCTTGGCGCTGTTTTACTCAACGGTTTTTCAGAGGGCGCCTTGCAGACAATCCATTTAACCAGCTATTGGCTCCATATTCTTGCATTTTTTGGACTTCTCAACTTCCTGCCGATTTCTAAACATTTCCATGTGATTACTGCTATCCCCAATGTTTTCTTGGCAAATTTAAATAATGGAAAAATAAAACCCGTGAGGTACGGTGTTGATGATTGGATGGAATTGGAAGAGGGTGAAATCGGTGTTGGAAAGTGTGAAAATTTCACATGGAAGCACATACTGGACTTTTTTTCATGCGCTGATTGCGGAAGGTGTTCTGATAATTGTCCGGCAGCCACAGTAGGAAGAAGCCTATCGCCCAAGATGATAAGCATAAAGGCCAGAGACTACTTATATTCACAGTACCCGGTATTTTCACTGGGGGAAAGTTCGCAAGAAAAAAGAAGATTCACAGGCGACATAGTCACTGAAGACGAGATATGGGCGTGCACCACTTGCGGCGCCTGTGAAAGGGAATGCCCGATATTCATAGAATACATTGATAAAATTGTTGATATGCGTCGCTTTCTACTTGAACAGCAGAACATACCCACGTCACTTCAGAAGCCCCTTGAGCAAATCATGAAAAAAGGTAACGCGTATGGGGGAACAAAGACCAAAAGGGCCGCATGGACTAAAGGTATTGAGGGCTTTGATGTCAGACAGATAAAGAGCGGAGAATCTGCTGATGTTCTGTTCTTTGTGGACAGTTGCGGCGCCTTTGACCCAAGGATTCAAGAGCTTTCAAGATCATTCGCTGCGATTATGGCTAAATGTGGTATTGATTTCGGAATATTGGGTAAAGATGAATCCGATTCCGGTAATGAAGTCAGAAGGCTGGGGGAGGAGGGCTTATTTGAACAATTGGCCCAAAAAAATACCGAACAGATACTCTCCCGTGACATAAAGGAGATCGTGGCCTTTGATCCGCACGCGTACAACGCCCTTAAGAACGATTATCCGGAAGAATTCAAGGTTGTCCATTCCAGCGAATTGATTCTAAGGGAATTAATATCAGGGAATTTAAAACTATCAGGGGATTACGTTCGTGGAAGAAAGATCACATACCATGACCCGTGCTACCTTGGGAGACACAACAATATTTATGAAGCGCCCAGGCAAGTTCTATCGCGCATAGACGGAGCGCAACTGGTGGAGATGGAAAGATCCAGATCAAGGAGTTTTTGCTGCAGTGGTGGTGGACTGCTTATCTGGTATGAGAATGAACAAGAAAAAGAGCGCATGGGTGAACTAAGGGTTAAGATGGCCGAGGCTGTATCCGCTGAAATCATTGTTACAGCATGTCCCTTCTGTCTGATTAACTTGGAAGATGCGGTAAAAACCACGGGTAATGAAGGAAAAATTGAAGTAATAGACATGGTTGAACTGGTTTCCAAATGCGCCGGGCTATATGGCGCCGGTGAATAGTCTTGTTTATCCCATTACAGGAATAGGACGCGCATTCCACTTAAATAGGATAGGATAGCGCGAATACACACAATAACGATCTTCATACTCTGGAGGGGATATGGATATTTTTGTTTGCATGAAATGGTCACCGGACACCTCAGAGGCTGATGTGGAAATCAGCAAGGATGGGAAAGACATAAAAAAGGATGACCTGGATTATGACATGAATGACTGGGATCGCTTTGCTATAGAAGAAGCTGTCCAGTTAAAGGAAAAACACGGCGGTAAAGTTACCGCTGTTAGCGTGGCTGTTGAGGACGCTGAGGATATGCTAAGGGAATGCCTGGCCAGAGGCGCGGACGAGGCGTATCTTCTCAGTGACGACACCTTCCAGGGCTCTGATGGATTTGCAGTGGCCACAATATTGGCCGGCTTTATAAAAGGAAAGAACTGGGATCTCATTCTTACAGGCACTCTTGCCGATGATGATGGCGCCGCCCAAGTCGGCGGGATGTTGGCCGCTATGCTGGACGTTCCAGTGGCCACCCTGGCCTTTGGGCTTGACGCCCAGGACGGTAAACTCATGGTAAAAAGGGAACTTGAAGGAGGGGTCTCTGAAAAGATTGAAATGAATACTCCGGCCGTAATCTCTGTAGCCACAGGATTGAACGAGCCAAGGTTCGTGTCCATAAGGGCCGTCAGAAAGGTTGCAAGTGTCGAGATACCTGTGTTGGGCGCGGAAGATATTGGAGTGGATAAGGGAACTATAGGGCCGGATGGATCAAAGGTCCAGATTGAGAAGATGGAGCTTCCC
>CAZFJT010000141.1:5186-7425 GCA_964519135.1 uncultured Syntrophales bacterium
AGGTGAGGGCGCGGAGATTATTCCAGGCTCTCCTGAAGAAGCCTCTAAAAAGCTTGCAGAGATCCTGAAAGAGAAAGGGGGTATTGGCTGATGAAACATGTATTCGTTCTTGCCGAGCACAGACAGGGAAAACTAAGGGATACCACGTATGAGGCAATATCAGCGGGCCGAAAAATATCGGAAATGTTGGGTTCTGATCTAACATGCCTATTATTGGGCGGCCGCGTAGACCAGATGGCCAGTGAGCTTTCAAAATACGTTGAAAATATTATTGTGGTGGATAATCCAACATTAGAGAATTTCAGCTCAGAACCGTATATCAAGACACTTGTAAGCCTGCTGGCCGACAAAGAACCTTTTATGTGCCTCATGACCGCCTCAAACTCCACAATTGACATAGCGCCTGGATTATCCGTCAAGCTGGGCGCGGCCCTGGCAACTGACTGCGTCAAGCTGGAAGTCAATGACTCAAAACCTATGGCCTGGAGGCAAATGTACTCATACAAGGTCAATACGCTTGTTTCTTTCAAGAATGCCGATAAGATAGTCGTAACAATGAGGGGAGGGGCGTACCCGGTTGCAGAGCCTTTAAGCCAAGAAGGTAAGATAGAAAAGGTCGATGTCTCAATATCCGACACTGATTTGAAGACAAGGGTCACTGGTTTTGAAGAGGCTGAAAAGGGTGATGTGGATATTGCCTCTTCTGATGTAATAGTTGCGATCGGCAGAGGGATTGGAGACGAGGAGGACCTGGAATTATTCGAGAACTTGGCCGAGGCTATGGGAGGGGTTTTGGCTTGTTCAAGACCTATTGTGGACAAGAATATGTTGCCTAAATACCATCAGGTTGGCACTTCCGGAGTAGAGGTTAAGCCAAAGGTTTACCTTGCCCTCGGAATAAGCGGGGCCTTTCAGCACATGGGCGGAATTAAAGGGGCGCCCTTAATAGTGGCTGTTAACAAAGATCCTAAGGCGCCTATTTTCAGATCCGCCCAGTATGGAATAGTAGGCGACCTATTCGATGTGGCCTCAGCCCTTGAAGACGAGCTGGGAGGCTAGAACGCGCTTCAGGACAGCCGGGTCCTTGTACTACCCTTACAAAGATCCGGCTGTCAATTTTGATCAATTTCCTTAAATATCCTCCACTCTTATGGCGTCATCAGGACAAACGGCCACACATGAATCGCACCCTAAGCACTCTTCAGGGTGGGTTACCTTGGCGCTTTCCACGTTGTCTTCAATAACATCCGCGGGGCACACATCAATGCACTCACCGCATTTCGTACATTTTTCCTTGTCAATAATAGGAATATACATGAAATTTCTCTCTACTTTTTGATCCGACTCTCAGCCTTCAAAATTATTTACTTACCATAATAACATTTTCCCGGGTAAATATGTTTCGCAAATCCTTGCCCCAGGCGCCTTTAGCACAACCTAAAGGTATTTTGCCATGACGCCTACCGGATTGACAATCTCCATGACCCGATGATAATTTGTAGCCTAATAGTAATTGTCAATAGTTTCCAACCCTGCAGTTGGGATTTCATGGCAGGCGTTTATCCGAGGCTATTAAAATCGAGCTAAGCCAAGGAGAATACTATGAGTGAAAAGAAATTCAAAGAAATGGACATTGTTGGAATAGCCTCAGATTCTCGCAACATGCAGCCGGTAGTCATATTGAAGGAGAAAGCCGGTGAAAGGGAGCTGTACATATGGATCGGACCGGTTGAGGCAATGGCCCTGCAAAGGGCGATTAACAAAGAAGTGTTCCAAAGACCTCTGACCCATGAATTACTGAGAAATCTTATGGAAAAAACCAACATAGTAATGGAGCACATAGAAATAGACGATCTTAGGGACCATACATATTTTGCCACCATATATATCAGAAACAATGATTCAGAGTTATTGACTATTGACGCCCGCCCATCGGACGCGCTGGTTTTGGCCACATGGAACGGTGTCACAATCTTTGTGAGCGAGCAGGTGATCGAAGGGATGTCAGGGGGCAGTCCGGAATCAGGACAAAAGAGAGTAATACTGACCCAAGAGGACATTGAGGGTTCAGATGAGGACCTGGCAAAGATATTGGAAAGAATGAACCCCGATGATATTGGCAATGCATGAAGTATTACGACAATTGCAGTTTTTTTATCGGATTTTCTTGATATCATTCATTGGGCGAAAAGATCAATATTCTACTCTGAAGTTCGTCCAATACTGGAGAACCCTGTAG
>CAZFJT010000142.1:0-3644 GCA_964519135.1 uncultured Syntrophales bacterium
AGCTATTATTATGGGCATATTTTTATGAGCCATTTCGCGTTTAATTTTGAGAACTCCTATAAAAATCCCCTGAGTTTTTTCGTCGGCGGTAGGGAAAAGATTCCTATGCGTGGTCTCAGTATTGAGCCGACAGTTCGTTGTGCCGATCCGACGAAGGGTCATGTTGGTATTCGAGCTCTTTGGCTTCAGTTCTCGATCCGACCTTTACGACTCAGCGAAAATTGTAGTATTTGGATGAGCAGTTTTTCCTTGTAGAGCTACCAGCTCGAAGCCGAGTAGACTTGCCTGCTTTCGAAGATACTTAAGCCGGGAATCTCTGTTGCGTTCCAGAAGATAGGCTTCACCCAAATCTTGGAACTTTGCGCCGTTTTTAATCACATGATAGATCGCCTTGAGTATGTGATGGGCAATTGCGATGATGGCTTTTTTAGGACCAAGCCGGGATTTAAGAGCGTAGTACTTTGCTCGGAAATAGGACCCCTTCTTTTTGATAGCGGGCCAAGCCACTTCAACCATAATCGTTTTCAAATGGTTTCTTTTTACCGGTTTTCTTCCGCCCCTTCTCTTGTTTGCGCTCTGGTTATTTCCCGGCGCCAGTCCACACCAAGCAGCCAAAGAGTTGGGCGAGTCAAAAGCGTCAAGAGTAGTTCCCACTTCTGAAAACAGCGCCGCTGCAGACACGCTGCTTATTCCGGGTATTTCCATGAGTCTATCCAGCACGTCCTCATACTCACTCATCGTATCTCTAATACGTTGATCCAGGATGTCGATCTGTGCCTCCAAATGATCTATGGTCGCAAGCAACATGGTCAAGAGTCGTCGATGATGCTCCTCAAAGAATCCTTTAACGCAAGCATGAAGCTCCGTGGCCTTGTCTTTAAGGGAGCCCCTGAGACACTCCTCCACTTCCGATAGCGTAGGGACGGCGTCTTTGGCAATCAACAATTGCATAAGATTACGGCCGGTCAGGCCGAAAAGCTGAGACACCACCGAGTCAATCTTTATGTTCGATTGTTGAAAAAGCTGATGCACGCGTCTTTTGTAATCTCCCACCGACCGGACATAATTGGTTCGCATTCGGGTCAAATCTCTCCAATGCCTTTGAAATTTAGGGGGAATGAATGCGCCTTTCACCAAACCGTTGCGTAAGAGCCCAGCCAGCCAACGACTGTCCGCTATATCTGTCTTGCGTCCGGGCACGTTTTTCACATGTTTGGGATTGACCAAAACCACATGCACGAAACCCTCAAGCACATTGTGGATAGGAGTCCAGTAATGTCCGGTGCTCTCCATGGCCACAATGGGGCAGTGACGTTCAAGCAACCATTCTTTCAGTTTAATCAAGTCGTCGGTAAAGGTTGCGAACTCAGCCAATTCGGTCCTCTCCCGGCCTTTTTTATCCGAAAACATCAGGCATGCGGACACGGCGTCTTTGTGTACGTCCAGTCCGCAACATAACGGGTGAATTACCGACAAGGTGGTGGTATTATCTTTTTTCCGGGGCATAGCGTCCTCCTTATTTTTTGTTGTTACTAAATAATGGAGACACTATGTCCCATATAATGCAACCATAATAGTCATTACGGACGTGGGTTGGTACCTGAAGGGCAAGGGGTCGGGAACAACCGCTGCGCTTTCATAGACGTATGGGGAGGCTTGGAGGGGAGATGAGTCTCCCCTCCAAATGTGACAAAACTACAACGCTTCATACTTAACCCACTCCGTCCGAGGCGAAGCCACGGACGAACTCACCCAAGATTTTTATGCTTCGTTGTCGCTTTTATGCGATGGGAGTTGGTATAGACCGTTTCTGATAGTGTGTTTTAAGTTGGCGTCACAAACCACATCCAGCTTTATACGAGGTTTCTTGGTTAGACTTTTAGTGTGTGTTGCCGAGTTCTGAAAATCTATCACATTGCCGATTTGGTTTTCCTTTCCACTTTTAGTCATATATATCCTTCCTGTTTTAATAAGCTATTTCATAGATTCACTTGCGGGAATTTTGTGAACAAGGTTGAGAAGTTTTACACAACATCCGCCTTTATGGGCCTCTATAATATTCATGGCGCCATAGTCTTGTCTGAAGCGGAAAATGTCTTGAAATGAGATATTTAATATCCAACCTATTATTGTTCTGTTCACAGCTGCGTGTCCCACAATGACCACTATTCGTTGCGGGGCTGTGAGAATTTCTCTGAATTCGGGAATAACACGGTTTGCAAGATCTTGAAAATTCTCGCCTCCCTGGGGCCTTAACGAGCCGAAATCCCGCCCGCGCAATTCCCATTGGCCTGGATATTTTTTCTGGATTTCATATTTCGTGAGTCCTTCCCATCGGCCCAGGTGAATTTCCCTAAGGCCATGCGCAGCCTTTATCGGCGTCCGACCCTGGGCGATTATTTCCGCTGTTTGAATGGAGCGGGACAGATCACTACAGTAGATAATCTCTATCTCTTTATCCGACATCATCTTCAGAAGATATCGCGCTTGCTCGGCGCCTTTTTCGCTCAACGGATAATCTGAGCCGCCAGCAAGAGTCTTGGGATCAGGACGGTCGATCTCTCCATGCCTGAGGAGAAAAATCTCTTTGATGGATTCCCCTTCCATTCTATCCTTGCCAGGCTGAGTCAAATTGCATGGAATCTTGACCAAACGCCCGTGCTATCTTATTTCTAAGCTTTATGGCGTCTTTCATGCGCTTATCTATCATGACTCGAGCGCCATTGTCCGAACCGCATTGTCGCCTTTTAGCCTCAAATCTGGTCTCAATATCCACCACTTCACTTCCAAGAACCATTCTGTCCGCCAACCTCAGGATGTCCAATTCATCCACCGCGGTTTCTTCATCTACAGAAGCCTCCATATGCCTCTCAACCAGTCTGGCCACTTCTGTAAATCCATTTTGCTCGATAATTATTGACGCTGTTCGACCATGGTCGGAGCTTCCTTTGGCCGCGTCATGTAATAAAGCTGATGTCCTGAGAAGCTCCAGGTCTAGTTTATGACCCTTGTGGTTAAATTTGCGACCAATGGCGTGAGCCAAATCGGCTACTTTCTCGCAATGGGCTCTCAATTGCTCATCCACTTGAAATACATCGATTAAAAAGGCCATGGCTTCTTCCCTGGAAGGTATCCGGTAATTTTTCAATCTGTTCCTAAGAGCTTCATATTCATCCCAAGTATTCATTCCCATAAGCGTATACTCATCTATGAGCGGGAGATTCTTCGATTTAAGCCCGGATTGGGAAAGAAAAGCCCTAAGCCCTCCGGCGCCGTCCCAACGCAGGATAGCCTCCTTCAACCTGGAAGTTATGAGCGGAGGATGTCCGCGCTCACCTCTGAAGCAAGGGTACACAACATCATGCTCTTCATTTTGAAAGGCCGATATTAGGGCCTCTACAGACTTGGGCCTCACAAGGGGTAAGTCAACGGGTTGAATGAAAAAGGCCTTTGAACCCGCCCAAAGAGCTTCCAGCCCCGCCTTGATGGAGCTAATCATGCCCTCTTCAAAATATGGGTTGAATACTGCCCTCACCTCCAGATCATCAACAATCTCGTCGATATCTTTAGACCTGTGCCCTGTGACAACAATTACTTCACCGACCTGGGCTTGATTGTAAAGCTCTATCAATCTCTTTAAGGCG
>CAZFJT010000142.1:3654-7408 GCA_964519135.1 uncultured Syntrophales bacterium
CGCATTCTTCCCCCCAGCGCAGCTATGGTTTAAAATCGCCCATTCTGGAGGAAAAACCTGCGGATAATATCAGGGCGCCTATTTGGGATGCTTCTATCATCTATTGCGCTTAAGCCTATGGACAAACTTCTTGGATTCTGCGCTTGAAGGCAGTGGTTCCAGGACGTTCCATATTTTTTGAAAAACTGACTGTGATATCCAAAATACCCAGGGCATGAGCCTCATGAATTGCGCCGACACCCAGAGCCGATTCCACAACTTTCTCCAAAAAATCCCCATTCATTTTGTGAGCGGTCAATACTTCGATGGCAAGCAGATCTTTTTCAATTCCGTATTCACAATGAGCGGTAAAATTCAATAAGCTCCCCATTTCAAACAAGGCTTCATCCAAGTCTTCAATGCCAATCCATGCTCCTGTTTTCAGCCTTATCAGATCTCCCAACCTTCCCTTGACCTTGGTCAATCTTCTGAGAGACGCCCCACATGGGCATTTCTCGTAAGTCAGACTTGCAATATCGCCTGTTCGGTATCGGATCAAGGGCATTGCAGTCCGCTCCAAAGTGGTAAAGACCACTTCACCTGTTCTGTTTGGAGGCAAGGTCTCTCCTGTAGCAGGATCTACAATTTCTATGTAGAGACCGGCTTCCCTAAGGTGATATCCTTCAAGAGCTTCGCATTCCACTCCTCCTCCAAAACCCATTTCAGCGGTTCCGTAATGGGTGAATACAGGACAACTCAATTTACCCGAGATCTCTTTGGTAATTGCCCCTGAAACATAGTCGGCGCTTAGGAGAACGCTACTTATGGCGCCCTCGGGTATAAGATCGATCTCTTGAGTTCTGACCATTTCGAGGGCTTGGACGGGTACGGCCACCAGACAATCCGGTTCATGGGTCAATATGTCGTTTATTGCAGTTGAAGGGTCTTTGATCAGACCATGTATATGGCTTTTTACATTCAATCTTTCCAGGGCGCTTGATAAGAGATGGCCCACACTGGCCGGTCGGTCTCCGGGCATGAATATCAATACTTTTTCGCCTGACTTTACCAATGTGGACATACCGTGTTGAAAAAAGTCTATGGTCGACTCCACGTCCTCAGCGGCTAAAAAGATTCGTCTAAAACTTCCATTTGGCGACTGTAATGTAACTATACGCTCTACTAGGCCCTGAGAGATCGCTAAAAAATTAGCGCCGTTCTCCATCAAGTGGGTTACAGTTGTAAATGGCGCTGTACTAAAATCATCAAAAGTTTGAATACTCTCTGGCGCCATATACGAAAGCCGTGTCCTATAAAAGGAGCTGTGTCTCTTTGCAAAGCTTACGGAATTTCGTATCTTTTCCAATTGATACGTTCGTATTGATTCCATTGTTATTGGGCCGAATTTTCCGGTTAGCCTTTGCGCTATCCAAGATTCCAGTGGTGTTCTATTCACTGCTATTTTTGCTCCCTGTAAAGACTCTTACCCGACCTGGAAGTGAGATTGTAGGCGCAGAAAGGAATTAGCCTTTCAGTATCAGGGGCAACATGGATACAACAGTCTTTGAGCCGCTCCATGTCCACATTCCACACATCCTGGAAAGCCATGCCTGTAATTGAGAATGAATGTGTTCTCATGCGTTCAAGAACCAGGTCCCATTCTCCCAAGGGTATATCTTGAACAGGTGGACATTTAGCTTGATTTTTGGGTCCGACCCACTTTGAAGCCACAAATCGTCTGGCGCCCGCAGCCCCTTCCTCGGCCTTCTTGGGCTTATCACCGGAACAACATACCGAGGAGTTTGTAAATGATCTTAGCGTATTGTCGGGCATTACAGCGAATAGGCCTTTAAATGAACATTTGGGATTTTCGCACAACGGAGGTCCGAATTGATTTTTGGTAATCTTCCCCTGAGTTTGGGATTCGAGTTCTCTTAAGATCCGAGGAATTGTGATCCTCTTTCCAGACTCTCCAGGGAACCTGCCAAAGTAGCTTACAGGCTGAAAATGCACTCCTCGAACCACCGGAGATCTTTGCGCCGCAAAATCCATTAATTCGCCTAGATTGCCATCATTAACGCCTGGAACCAGGGTAGGGACCAGCACAACCCCGATATTGTTTCGACCGCAATGATCTATGGCCTTGAGCTTTTCCGCCAAGAGCGGTCTTGCCCTAAGTTGTTGATGGATTGCGTCTTCTGTTCCGTCAAACTGCAGAAAAACAGAGGAGAGACCTGCGGCGCTCAGACTTTTCACGTATGACGGGTCATCGGCTAATCTGATTCCGTTAGTGTTCAATTGGATGAAATCGAACCCTTTGGAACGCCCTAGCTTTATAATTTCAGGTAGGTCGTTACGAACGGTCGGTTCACCTCCTGATATTTGGATATTGCTTTCAGGCTGACTCCGAGCGATCATGGAGTATATGGCTTCTATCCTAGGCACAGGCAGGTCTCGTCCATTGGCGCCTGACGATTCGGCAAAGCAGTATTTACACTTAAGATTACACCTTTGAGTGACCTCTATGAGCGCTGTGCATGTCTGCTGCCTGTGTTCCGGACAGAGTCCGCATTCAAACGGGCAGCCGCGACCGGAGTTGGGCGCCGGATTTTCGGGAGTCCACGGCGTCTTATTCACATCCCATCCGGCGTAATTGGGCGGACCCTCCCAAATCAGGTTAATAAACTCCCCATGTTCCGAGCAGAGCTTCTTCATGTATACCTTGTCGCCTACCTGATAAATCAAAGCGTCTATCCGGCCAAGACATTCAGGGCATAGGCTCTTGGTATGATGGTACGCTATCGCTGCCATCAAGCCCTGCCTTCAGCTAAATCGAATCCGTTCTCCGTTAGTATATCCAGGGCCTTATCATAGGTGTCCTTCACTATCTCAGGACAGCGAACACGTTGATTTTCGGGGTTGTCCTCCAATATTTCACAGCAATGGATCCCGTTATATTTCTGCGAATAGGATCCCCTGAACCATTCGACCAGCTCGTTGACCATAGGATGGAGCCTGTTATCCTCATTTTCATCGATCCCGCCTTTACCTGCGTAAAGACCAATGAGGCAAGTCGCGCCTGTTAAGGCGCCGCATATGTCTCCTGAGAAACCGAGTCCTCCTGCTAGTGGGTTCATTGCCCTTATCAAATCCGGGTTATCCTTTCCTTGTGCTTTCAGACCCAATATTAGGATGATTTGGCTACAGTGGAAACCTTGACTGGCAAGCTGGATCATTTCGAACATTTCATCATTCATAGTCTATGACACTCCAAAAATCAGATCTTCCTACATATGGCCAGATAGTACCCGGGTTTTAGCTCCTTGGTCAAAAGTGATACCCTTTCGCGCTGTTCTTCATCTTCAACGCCCCAAAATCTGTCAACTGATCCGAGGCGCCATATGGCCTGGAACATGAAATCTTTCAGTAAATCAGTGTGGTCTTCCCATAGTATCGTTGTAAAACCCGTTCCTTGAAAGAGTCGAAATAATCTATCCTTGTCCAATGCGCCCTTTAGACAACATTCCAATGGAAAATCGGTCAAAGGCGTATTAGGCGGCGCAGCTCTGGAATAAACATCACTTAGCGCTAGCAGTCCGCTGCTATCCAAAACTCTATGGATATCCTTAAGGGCCAATTCTCGATCATTTATTAGAGATAATGAGCACTCTGCAAATACTCCGTCAAAGGATCCAGACCTGAAGGGTAAGTAGTCGCCTGCAGCATTCGTAAATCCGGCCCAGGGATTTTTATCCCCAGCTTGCAATGCGAATTC
>CAZFJT010000143.1:0-2429 GCA_964519135.1 uncultured Syntrophales bacterium
GCGCAATGTGCGCTCTTGGCTGCCGTAACCTAGCGCGAAGCGCAGGGTAGGCGCCGGAAGCTGAAATTGGCCTCGGCAAGCGAGAGGGGTTTTACGGGCAAACTACAACAGCTTCTGGGTAGGGGGCTCTCTGTACACAGTGATCTAGGAGTCAACGCGTGTGTAAGGTATTTATGTCATAAGGTCGAGAACAGGAGGAGGAATAATCGAACCACCCTGGGGGCATTTCCTTATTTGAATGCTTATTCTTTCTGTTTATAATGGTGATAACACCCTTGGCTGGAGATTGCCATGCCTGAACTACAAAATAGGCGTAAAATTAAGGTTCGTGAGTTTATGGAAGACTACTTACAGGGTAGCTCAGGAGCAGAGCTTTGTGAGCTCCACTCCCTCAGTGAAGCCCAATTGCGCAAGGTATTGAACAAACTAAGGGCCAATGGAGATATTGGAGAAAAGGAACTGGAAATAAGGAAAAAGAACATAGATCTCTTGGAGGCAATGGGACGCTCATCCACCGCGGATGGCGCCACACCGGTTCAGGTGGACCTGGACACTGGGTTGGTTCTTCACTGTCCTTCTTGCGCGGCGTCCGTGAAAAGGGACTCTGAGCGCTGCGCGTACTGTGATTCACCACTTGATTTTTCCCTAAAAGGCAAAACCACACACTGCCCCCATTGTTTTCAGAAGATACCCGCTGACAGCAAATTTTGCATGATTTGCGCAAAGCCGGCGGCCAAGCAGCGCGATGAAGCCGCTATGATCAACAACCATCCTTGCCCAAGGTGCGAATGTTTATTAAAAGTAATTGACATCGCGGGATTCTCGGTGTCCAACTGCCCTGAATGCGAAGGGTTATTTATACCTCCTGAAACATTCGAGATGATGCAGGACTCATCAAAGCGTGTAATAGAAAGCGTGATAAGACAGGGTAAAAGACAGTATGAACTGGATTATAAGGTTATTTACCTGCCTTGCCCTATTTGCGGTAAATTCATGACCAGGAGAAACTTTGCAGCCACTTCAGGGATCATTATCGATGTGTGCTCTGAACACGGAGTCTGGTTCGACAAAGGTGAGATGGAAAAGATAATGGATTTTGTGGCTAAGGGAGGCATACAAAAAGCGAGAAAGGCCCAGTTGGAAAGATTAAAGGACGAAACAAGGCGGGAGAAATGGAAACAAAAAAGATTGGTCGCTGAAGCTCATTATCCATCAGGGTTCGGAGCTAATATATCAGTGGATATTGATTCAGATTCAATTCTGGATATGCTCCAGGGAGTTGTCACAACCTTTATGAAACACAAGTAGAATAAACCTTGCTCCTCGTTGGATGGCGATCACATCTACCCAAACGCCCAATAAGAGATTCCCTCAATGGGTTGGGGCGCCACTGGAAAGCATTGAATATCTGACCATAAAGGCCGCCCATAAAGAAAGCGCGGCCCATATATACGCCTTGGTCCTTTCTTGAGGCAACCTCAATTAACGGTTATGTGCGCACAATGAATCCTGGGGTTGGTTTTACACACATTGCCCATAAGGCTATAATCTTAAGTCTTTTATTATTATCTTGGTTCCATTGTCCCTTTGGACGTCCATACGCCCCTGTAATTGCTCCACAAAGGTGCTTACCAAGTCCAGACCCAGAGATTGCGGATTCAAAATGTCCACTGATTCCGGGATTCCAACGCCATTATCGCTTACCATTATCTCGCATTCTGAATCTCCGGATTTGCGGATCTCTACGATGGCTTGACCTTGAACGCCTGGTGGAAAAGCGTGTTTCAGGCAATTCGACACCAGTTCGGTAATTATAAACCCCATAGGTATTGCGGATTTTAGTGATAGGGAGATATCGTCTATATTCTTTTTAAGGTCCACTGAAGCTCCGCCTAGATTGGCCTGTCCGGTGACCAGGTGATCGGTCAATAGGTCAATATAGTTCTCCATACATATATGGGAAAGGTCCTGTGTCTTATATAGCAGCTCATGGGCCAAGGCCATGGACCTGATCCTGGACTGGACATCATCAAAGGCTCTTTTGAGATACTCGTCCTCAACATATCCGGACTTTAGACTCAAAAGACTGTTTATTAGGGCCAGGTTGTTTTTAACCCTGTGGTGGATTTCTTGAAGTAATACGGTCTTTTCTTTTAAAGCCTTTTCCCTGTTTTCTTTCTCCTGTTTCTGGGCGGTGATGTCCGAGAATGATGTAACTACACCTGACGGCTTATTTGTACTCAAAGGGATGATTGGCCTGGTGTTAATGGAAATCCATTTCATATCTCCACTGTTGGAGACGATTCCCATGGAAATTTTGGAGAAGGGTTGACCTGTGCGCATAGTAACAATTGAAGGATGCTCTTCTTTTGGGTAAACAGACCCGTCTTCCTTTATGGTTTGTAGGTTTATGTCAAGTATATTATCAG